>JBAZZV010000003.1 GCA_041658645.1 Candidatus Margulisiibacteriota bacterium | reverse complement strand
TCTGGGAGCTTGATCCCACCGAATTAAACCAAAGAAAAGCGGCGGCGAATAATCGGAATTTACTTAGCGGCAGCGGTCAGGTCAGGTTTGATAAGGCCGCGGGTAAAAGCGCTTGGGGCGCGACGGATAGTTTCGGCCAGTTTCTAAAACTGCCTGATTATGTCAATGCAGCGAAGTATTCGTTGACCAGCAATACTTCGGGGATCAAAGTTTCTCCTTCAAGCGGAGACAAGAACACGACTTACGCGGCGGAAGATTTGGACACAGCCGGAATAAATTGGACTACCGGCGATGACAATTCACTTCTGCCCACCGCAGGGTTGATTAAAAGTCCCGGCTTAATCTTTAACGAGAAAGAATTTTACGGCAGAAGAGAGCTTAATGTCTCCGACTTTTACTCGGTGAAAGATGATTATCAATCCAGTACCGCTTTAAAGTTTTCCTTCTTAAAGAATGATCCCTTTGGCAGGACGAGCAATTCTCCGATTGATAATCCCAACGTGGCAATTACCAGTTGGGACGTAGCGCTGAAAGACAAAACTGGCGGGGCAAACAAAGATATTATCTTAGAAAAGGTTGACACCACCACCGATAAAGATTGGCAATCGCACTGGAAGAACGACAAACTAAAATTAAAACTCAAACTCGATGCCTCCGAGTCTCGCTATGTGGAGATACTTGGCAACGCCTCCGGCCCTTACGAGCTGATGTACTTTGACGGCAACACCTGGAAAACTTTCATGACCTCGAACGGTGGCGCGTCTGGCCGCCTCGGCTGGTGGAATGTCGGACGGCTGAATGGGAAATATACCGTCCTTCTTAAATCCGGCAGCTACATTGCGACCAAAGACATCTCAATTGGCACCTTGATCAAGAAAGATATCAGCGGCGAAGCTTACAGCACCTACAAGCGCGCTCACCTTGAATTTCCTAAAGGTGCCTTTGTCAACGGATCGAAACTGCCTCAAGACCAGCTGGTAACAATAACTCCGGTGGCAATGAATGAGATATACATCAGAAACCGGCCAATTATCATTACATCAGGGCCGATAGTTGAAATTAAACCATCGCCGTGGAAATTCCGGGTCAGCACATTGGAAGGGGTGGATGAAAGGCCGACGCTCAAGTTCATCTACACATTTGACGATCTGGCGGACCCGCTTTTGAATCTGCGGGACAAAAACGCGCCACTGCCTAAAGTGGGGGATGATTTGGGCCTGGCGATGAATATCCATCAGGTGACAGCGGCGGGCGACCTGCAGATCGTTTCCGGGAACAGGCAGGAAGTGGAAGAGAACAACGGAGAACTGCAATACGCCTTTTACGCCCCGCTCGACCATTTTTCAACCTACGCCCTACTCCCAGGGAAATTTTCTCTCTCCGCGCCCATCGTTCTTGCCGACCGGTACATTACCAACAAAGAAACCGTCACTATCCATGGGACAGCGGAGCCGGATTCAATTCTTGATGTCTATGTGATCGGCAAGAACGATGCCCCGCCACCATTCTTAAACAATAGCGGCGGGGGTCCCGACGTTCCGATTGAAAAATCGGAAGTCGGGACGGTGCGGAGAGGGGTAGCCGACCCTAAAGGTAATTTTGAATTCAAAGATGTTGAGCTGACAACAGAGGGAGAAAACATTATCTATGTGACCTCTCATCCTAAAGATACCACCGATGTGATGACTTTTTCGGATGTGACGATCATCAAGGATACCGTCCCGCCCAGTGTTGAGGCGTCACAAAATCTCTATGCCTTTTCGCCAAATGGGGATGGGAAGTACGATTCGGTAGATTATCTGCTGAAAACGAATGAAAAGGGAAAAATCTACCTCTCTGTAATGAGTAATGCCGATGGTGCCTCCCGGCAATTGCTAAACCAGGAAATTTCGGCGGAAGCCAACAAGGAAGTTAAGCTGACCTGGACAAAAGAGTCGTTCCGGATTTTCCGACGGGACAACCTGACCGGAAATTGGATATTGTATTCCGAAATCCCGATCAGCGAAAAGCTGGCCGACGGAGCTTACAACACGACTGTTTATGCGATCGACGAAGCAGGGAATATCAGCAACAACGTTATCAGCCAGACGATCGTCGACGCCACTCCGCCGACAGTTTTAGGATTGAACGCCGATCCCAATCCCTTTACCCCCAACGACGACGGGGTGAAAGATACGACTAAATTCTGGTATAAATTCAGCGAACCAGTCTACACGACGCTCTCCATCTATCGTGACGATAGCAAACTATTCCGCACTCACGAAGGCCCAACGGACAACTTTACTTATCCAACTATTCGCGTTACGGATTACGCGTTACGCGTATCGACTGGTGACTGGACGTGGGATGGTCGTGGCTCAAGAAATGAATTATTAGGCGGCACCTATAGTTGGGAAGTCTCTGCCGAGGACTGGGTCGGGAATTCGACAACTTCTGAAATTAAAGCGGTCGTCGTTGACCGTGTGCCGACCCTCATCCCCTACGCTTTCGCCGAGCCCGATCCGTTTGCGCCGGTCAACCCGAACAACAGTTTTACGGAGATCAAATATTATCTCGGCCGGGACAACCTGAAAGTCAAAGCGTGGATCGTCGGCGCGGAGGGGAAGACGATCAAAGCCTTGGTTACCGATGAGCTTCAGGGGAAGGGAGAGCATATTGCCCGCTGGTACGGCGACTTTGAAAGCGCTTATGACGGCCCGACCGCGTCCGCCAATAAGTACCGCGTCGCGGACGGTTCGTATGTGTTTAAGGTCTGGGCCGAGGACCCTAGCGAACCCGCCACGGCGGGCAAGCCCGGCGCGAAGCCGGCCGAATCATCAAATACCGTGTTGGTCGATAATGTCCCGCCCAACATCCTGGTCAAGGGCTTGGCCGTCGACTATCGAATGAACAAGGCGGAATTGACCTATTCTATCCCGGAAAATTCTTCCGTTGAAGTTTCCGTCTTTGACAAAGACGGGATGCTTTTGGCGGCCGTCATTACCGGTGAGAGCCAGACTGCGGGGGAGCATCTCATCAGTTATCCGATCAGCGGGGAAGGGGAGCGGTACTTCAAGATCATTGCCGAGGACCGCGCGAAAAATATCGCGGAAGCAAAAACAGATGCGTTCGCGGCCAGACCAGACACTTTCCGCCTGGTTAGCCATCAGGCCAGCCCCGCGACTTTCACCCCCAACGGCGACGGTTTGACGGACTTGACCAGGATTTCATATGGTCTGGCGGGCGGCGTCCCTGACTATGCCGTCGGCCTCGATATCCGGACGCCGACCGGATCGACCGTCAAAAACCTGATCGAAAACGATCCTCAAGGTTCGGGTAATTATTCCTTCTACTGGGACGGTAAGGACAACGCGGGAAATATGGCTTTGGACGGCTATTACAGCTATGTGATCAAAGCCGAAGACAAGTTAGGCGCCAAGGTTGAAGAGCCAGGGACGGTCCTGCTTGTTTCCGCCCGCCCAACTGTCAATATTTCGATCAGCTCCCCGATCTTTTCGCCTAACGGCGACGGGGCCAAAGACTCGGTCAACTTTAACTATTCGGTCAATTACCCGACGATGTACATCTCGGGCGAAGCTCTCGTCAAGATCGAAGTGCTCAATTCGAGCAGCGAAGCGGTTTGGAGCAAGACTTTCAATCACACCGCCGGTTCGTATGTTTATGAATATAACGGTTTGGGCAACGACGGGAATCCTCTCCCGGCGGGTGATTACTATGCCAGGGTGAGCGGCCAGGACGCGCTCTATGGGCTCGCCATCCCCAAGACAATCAATCTGACGGTTGATTATTCACAGCCCGAGCCGACCGATTTTTCGATCGATCCGCCGTACGCGAAGCTGGATAGCGATGTCGGCATAAAGTTAAGTTTCCTGGAAACACTTGAGGCGGTGCCGGCGGTCAAACTAACGTTGAATAACGGTGCGGCCAAAACCGCCAACTTGACGACGGTTGAAGGCAATAGTTACGAATACCATTATTTGATTATCGCTGAAGACGCGGAAGGACCGGTTGAGGTTTCAGTCGAGGCCCGCGATCTGGCGCTTAATCCGATCAGTAAAATAAAGACGTTTGTGATCGACAAGACAAATCCGTCGGTCAGCGATCTTTCTGTCTCTCCCAACCCGGCCAGTATACCGTCCGTTAACGGACAGGTAAGCATCAAGTTCAACGTCAGCGAACCCCTAAAAGAAGCGCCGAAGGTTTACGTGACTCAAAATGGCGCGTCTCCCCAGTTACTAGTTACCAGTGGCCAGTGGCAGGCGGCTAATGGTCAGGTTGAAGCGAAATTCGACCCCATCCCTGGCTACGACGGCCCGGCGCTGATTACAGTTGAATCTACAGATTTAGCGGGTAACATTACGCGTTACGCTTGGCCGCCCGGGGCTGGCTTCCAGGTCAACCACACGCGGGTTGACTACGCCTACGTCACCCAGCGGGCCCTGTCCAGGGACAACGTCCACCGGATCTCACTTTCGGGGATTTGGTAGGCCCCCACACATACGCTGAAATTCTTTTGATTTTGGCGGGACGGTTATTGCCACTATGTTTGCTGCTGACTTAAACAAGATGAAAGAAAAGGAAATCGAACTGGAGCTTAATCAAAGACAAAAACAATTTTTGGGGAAATTAGGTGTTGAAGAGATGATTTCTTCATCTTCTTATGCGGAATTGTTTGATATAGACGAAAGGACGGCCAGAAGAGACCTTACTGAATTAACAAAAAAGGGACTCCTGCTAAAAGAGGGGCGGGGGTATAGAACGGTATATAAAAAGCGAGTTGATTAAGCTTCCGGACATTTCCGGACACTTCCGGACATTTTTGCTTGCGGGCACTTCCGGGCGTTTCCGGACACGATAAGGATGATTCTCATGAAAATTGGCCAAAGGCTGGTCCCCGCCAAAGGCGGGCAGGCGCCTCAGGCGGAAACCAATCTCCCTCTTTTTGATATTGAAATTCTTTTGATCCCCCGCCCGCCGTCACTTGATGGATATTCATCGCCAATCCCAAACCCACCCCTTCGCTGGGAAGCGACTTCCCTTTTTCCCGTAGCCCAAGAAGCGGAAAACAGGTGCAAGTTGAGTCGGCCTAAGGCCGATCATACATATGTGCTGATATGTTAAGAAAAAGTGCAGTGAAATTTATGTCGGAATCTGTCGAAATACATTCAGCGAGTCGTAGGAAACATCAATGAAATTAGACGATAAAATACAAACCAGACGAGTCGCTTACCTCCTCAAAGGAGAGCAATCCACTGCCTTTGAGCTTGCCTTATTGTACTATATTTTAGCCACACGAAGAAGCGCCGAAGATAAAATCGTTGACGCCTGCCTTAAATCGATCCAGTGGTTGAAAAAGGCGGAAATCGGCATCTCCGATAACATTTCTAATCTCGAACCATCCGATCAATTAAAATCACTCGAGAAAGTATTAGTGAATAATAAGACCATGATCTGCCGAAAGGCAGACCTGCCGGATAGGCAGGCGTTGGTACACGCCATCCCGATGTTTTATCGGGATTTTGGGTTAGCTTACTAAATATAGTTAGCTGATCACTTAGGTATTGACGTCCAGTGCTTCCCTATTCCTCAATTGGGGGGAAGGGAAGTACTGGACGTTTTTTATTGACTCTTTCCTGCTTCCGGCGGGCCGGCCGGTAAGGTGGGGGTGTCGAGATTCCGTCAAAGGGTGACGAAAAATACGACAGTTAACTGGTGCTAAAGCATGAAAAATATGATAAAAACGGGAAAATACAAGATAGGGATAGCTGGCAATAAAGTTGCTTACTATACATTATAATATGATATTGATGGTAAAGGCGAAAAGGCGTGAAATTATGGTAAAATATAGATGTTCCAAAACGGAGGCGCGGTATGCGTGACGTAACGGTCGGCAAAATGTCGGCGCCATTAGCGATAATTTCGGGCATCTTGTTGGCGCTGTCTTATCCGCTGTTCAATTTCTGGCCTCTCGCTTGGATAGCTTTAATTCCCTTATTTTACGCGCTTGAAAATAGCAATATAGGACAATCTTTTCTCCTCGGCTGGTTGGCCGGTTTGGTGATGTTTATCGGCCAAATATTTTGGCTGAAAGTATTCCATTTATCTATTCCTTTCATTGTGTCAGCGTATCTTGGCTTATATTTTGGTCTATTCTGTTTGTTCTATCGGTTAATAGCGGATAGAACGAAAAACCTGAATCTATTGATTGCTCCAATATTATGGACGTTAATTGAATATGTTCGCTCGATCGGCCCCTGGGGATTCCCGGCGGGTATCTTGGGCTATTCCCAGCACCTTAATATATATTTGATTCAGGTTGCTGACAAGATCGGTGTGTTTGGGATCTCCTTCATTATCGTATTAGTAAATATTTCTATCTTTCTGGCCATCAAGGAGCGATCGAGAATTGCGGCAGTACAATTCTCTGCCGTCGCGGCGATACTAGTTATCTGTTTTGTTTATGGATTTGCCAAAGTAAGTATGGCGGATACAAAAGGCGATTTTAGGCTTGCGCTAATTCAACCGGGGATCGATTTCCGGGCCGAAAAGGGGTATAACCCCGACCGATCACTGGTCGTGCTTGAAGACTTGACAAAACAAGCCGCCGCTCAAAAGCCTGACTTGATTGTTTGGCCAGAAACGGTTATCACGGAAAGCATCCGCCTGAATCCCGCCCTGGCGCGCAAGATGTACAAGATTGTAAATGAAGCCGGAACATATTTCCTGATCGGCAACGGTGATATTAAAAATGTCGGCGGCAGGATAAAACATTATAACAGCGCTTTTCTTATCTCACCAAAAGGCGAAGTCTTAAGCCAATACAACAAGATACATCCGGTCCCTTTCTGGGAAGTACTGCCTTTGCGCTATTATGTTGGTTTTCTGAAGAATGTTGAAGGGAAAGGAGTTTGTGACCCAGGAAGCGCATATACAGTATTTGAAACCCCTAAAGGGAAATTTAGTGCTTTGATCTGCTTTGAAGGGATGTTCCCCGATCTAAGCAAGCGGTTTGTCTCGTCCGGTGCACAATTTTTGGTTAATATAAGCAATGATAGCTGGTCGCAGAGCCGGACGGAGCATTATCAGCACGCTTCAATGAACGTTTTCCGAGCGATCGAAAACGGCGTATATTATATTAGGGTGGGGAACAGCGGGGTTACGAAAGTGATTGATCCGTATGGGCGGATTGTAAAATCGTTGCCGATTTATAAAAAGGGGTATTTAATTGCTGATATAAAGGTGGGGAAATTTTAAGATGAAGAAAAACATTATCGTTTTATTATTACTATTACTGGGGGCTTTTTTTCTTGCGGGCTGCGTGCCAAAAAATGAAGCGGAAACACATTTTAGCAACGCTACCGCATTCTTAGAAATGCAGATGTTCAAAGAGGCAATAATCGAACTTAAAAATGGTTTGCGGTTGAAGGAGAAGGATGCAGCCTTTAATGACCGGCCTGAGAAGCCGACGCTTCTGGCCACGATCTATCTTTATGATAATAAAGTCGATGAAGCTAAAATGGTTTTGGAAGAGGCAGTCAAAAAATATAAGAGAGATTGGAACATCCATTTGCTCCTGGCATCTGTCTACATGAATAAAAAAGATTATCGTAAGGCGGCAGAAACTATGGAGGAACTCCCCTTAAGAATTCAAGATTATGGAGAGATCGATCTGATGTGGGGCTTAAGATATTTTGGCGAAAATCGCTACGAAGAAGCTGAAAAAAGGTTCCTGCAAGCAAAAGAAAAGTTTTTAGCACAGAGCCTTAAATTTAAGCAAGAATCCGGCAGTTCCCAATTTATCAAAGCCGGTGCGACAATAATGATCGATACATTATTGGGAAATGTTTATGATAAAGAAGGCAAGCTCCCTGAGGCGGCCGCAGTGTATGAGGAAGCATTGAAAATTAACCCAAATAGCGAAGCGCTATTAACTAATGTCGATATTATTAAGCGCAAGCTTTACTTGAAGGGAAATCCTCAAGATGCTAATGCCCATAATTCACTGGGTTGGCTTTACCATCAAAAAGGACTCCCAGCCGAAGCAATTTTAGAATATCGGTTGGCAATCAAATATGACTTTTCTTATGCTCTGGCTTATAACAATCTGGGCTTGGTTTATTTTGATAATAAACAATACGAACTGGCGATTGCCAGTTTCAATAAAACTATTGCCCTGGATAATGATAAAAAAGCGTTAGAGTATGCGTATTATAATCTGGGCAGGGCTTATCGGAAGACAAAGGATATAAAGAAGGCAATCGAAAGCCTGGCAAAAGCCATGGCTTTGAATTCCCAATCATTGTCTGTGCAACGAGAATACAAGATCGCGTTTTTGATGAATGATAAAAAAGCAAATTATTTCGATTTAGGTAATCTCCTGTTTGAAAATGAAGAATATCAAGAGGCGGCCTCAGTTTATCAAGACCTTCTGGCGGTAAAACCCAATAATTATCAAGCCGATTATAATTTAGGCCAATGTTATTTAAAGCTTGGGGAGATGGCGAAGGCAATAGCGCCATTTAAGGCGGCCATAAAAATAAATCCACAATATTGGCAGGCGCATCGAATGTTGGGGCTTGTTTACGCTGAATTAGAAAATTATGACGAGGCCGCATCCGAATTTGATTTAGCAATTGAAAATGCCGATAAGGACAAGTTATCTGATATCTATAACGATTTGGCTTATATTTATTCAAAAAAAGGAGATCTTGAATTGGCGGCCAAAACCTGGAGAATGGCCGCTAAATATGACAAAAAGAAGGCCGAGAAGATTGATAAAATCTTAGGGGTTATTGGATAGAATGCTTAAAAAAATTCGTTTCTTTAAATTGATTTGTCTGATCATGGTTTTTGTATTAGCAATACAAGCATTTGTATATGCAGGAGACGTGGTTGATACGGTCGCAAGTGCTGTAACCATTGTAGTTGGAGTTGCCCTTGTTGTAACGGGTGTTGGCGCAGCAGTCATGGCGGGGGGGTTGCTTGCTCCAGCATGGGGGACAGCAGTAGCAGGCACCACGGCAGGTGTTCTGGCAGGGACAGGAACGGCTCTGATTGTGGGGGGCGACCAATGGAGTAGGCGGGATGAAATTAGAAAAAATTACGGTGGTGGCAGTGGAGCAGGAGGGGGGAGCGAAACGAATAACCCAGCTCCACCCGATCCAAAAAACTGGCAAATCGAGGTTAAAATAAATGACACCGGAGACAAAACCAAGAAGACGGCAGTTATTCAAATTAAAGACATTTACAGTGGCGCCTACATTGCCCCGCCATCTGGCTACGCTGCATATGTCTCCCATTCCAACAGCCAGGTCCATATGACGATCGGCGGCGCTTTGTCTTTTGGCCTAAAAGCAGAAAGTATTGATACCTCAAGTTTTGTCAGCATCAAAGACGCTCCCAATTTAACTGTTTCCGGAATCCCTAACATTATTAAATATGCTCTTTCAAAGCAAAGCCAACTGGCAAGATTAGAAGTGTTGAATTCTGCCGGCGCGGTGGTCTATGCTTTTTCTGAATCGATGCCAAACCCTGCTAGGCCGATCCCTTTTGTCTGGAAAGGAAAAGATCTTGGTGGCAATAATGTTGCTCCGGGTGCTTATTCTGTGCGTATAAAGGCAATTAAAGGCGACGGCTCGACGGAATATTCACCAATCAGTGTCATGAGCGTAGCCAGCTCAATCCCCGCCGATAATGAACAGCTCTTAACTTTTGATTCCGAAAATAAGGCCTATGTCACGTTTTTTAATCCTTCCTCATCAAGCGCCACAGATTCCATTCGTGTTGTCATAAAAGATTCGAGCGGGGATCGGCTCATTAAAAATAGTTCTGTTGTCTTTGAGGGGGGAGGAACCGCGCCGATTATTTTGCAGAATTCATTAAATTTTGCGCTGAACATGACTTCAAACATTGATGGCGTGCCGGTAAAGGTAACTATCCCCGGGGCGGATGATAGTTCCAAGAATATTAAGATGATAATAAATGAAGGAGGAGCAGAGCAAGCGACTTATGAATACGATCCAATAAACGGGACAGTTTCTTTAAACGGCAGTGCGCACACCAGCTCAAAGGCAGATGTTTATTACGGAATTCTGAAGATGATGGAAAATATTGAGAATCAGGTATTTGGACAGGGTGGGATTAGTTATGACAAGGATAATAATGATTTGAAGATCAATATGTCAAAATTTGCCAATAAAAGTGGAATTGCTTCGGATTACAAGGTGGATATTTCTAAAGATGCCAATACCATTTCTACAACCGTAAGCAAGGGATCAAATAGTGTTACCTCAACTTATGATTTGAATGATAATAAAGTGACGATGCCTGCTGATTTTACGTGGGCTGGGGACTTTAATTGGGATTTGACTAGCAGTAATTTGGCTTTGATAGAAGGGCCTTCAGTAGCCGGAGTTAAGGTTATGTCAGGCGACTTAAGCTTTATCGGCGAAAGCAGAAAGATTTTGGCAGCATTGAATAAGACTTTATTTGCGGCGATATTGGCAAAGGAATATTTAAAAGTGACAACTCCGATGATAAGACCGGTCGAGCCGGATATTACTGATATAATCTGGTACCCCTCACTGGCAAAAACCGTAACTGTTAAAGGAACTGCCGGAGGTGTTTTGCCTCATATATATGTAACAAATGGCTCTACAGTTAGAGAAGTAACTGGAGTAAGTTATTCTGGTGGGATATGGTCGGTCAATATTTCTTTGAACAATGGTGAAAATATGATTAATGCTGTCGTTAGCACCGCCGATGGCAGGGAAGTCGAGTCAGGAGATGCAACGGTGTATATTGGGACAAATGGCGGGCCAGACTTAATTCTTGTAAGCCCAAGGGACAGGCAAGTGTTTGAAAGTTCTGTTTTCCCGTTCGAGGAAAATGGCAATTCGGCGAAGGGTTTAGTTTCCCCCGGCTATTCGCTATCAATAGGTGGGGAGGACATTAGTGTCGATTCGTCAGGAAATTTTAATGATCCTATAAATATTAAAAATTTACAAGAAGGGCAAAACAATATATCAATTTCAGTTTCAGGCGGCCATAATTTATCATTTGTCCGATCATTTATCGGTGCTTATAAATTCATCAATGATGTCAAGTCGAATGCGTATGTATTAAGACGAGGGGATTTCATGTTCAGCAATAAAGGTTTAGCGGGCTTCGATGTTATTCCCCTAGAACCGGATCATGTGGGGGTATATCTAGGGAATAAAAAAGTGATTGATCCAATAATGACAGGGATAGAAGAACACGATCTTTCAGTTAAAGATAACAATAATTATTATTATGGTGAAGGTTTTTATTATGCAACGCAAATCCCAAAACTTGCTGATGAAAACAAAAGAAGCGCGGTTGTTGAGAAAATTAAACCTTACATTGGCACAGAATATGATCTGCCAATTAACCTGCTAACTTTTAAAGGTCATTACGATGGCGCTGATAATGGCAAATTTTATTGTTCTGAATTAGGATACTGGGCATGGAATCAGGTTGCAGGATCAAATACTGGAATTAATTTGCTGAATATTATGTATCCATTTAGAGGCATAAATGATTCTAGCAATTCTATTCTTCCCGCATATTTTTGTGAAGAAACCATGAAGGTCAAAGAGGTGGCAAAATGAGGGAGTTATTAGCAGTTTTTTTCGGTTGTTTCTTTTTGATTTCATTTTGTTGTGCTGAAATGGTGATGCCTTCAAGCATTACTTTAGACAACGACTGTAACATATATGTTATATCCGGTAAAGGGACTTGGCGTTTTGAGCTACAAAAATATGCTTCTAATGGAAAGTTGCTTTCGATATTAAACAAGCAAACATTGGCTCTTTGGGAAAGCGATTTTGATAACTTTGAGAAGATGCCTGCCAAACAAATAAAAGACAAATTTGCTTCTATTGTGTGGTATTTTAAATGTCAACCGACCTCATTATCAATTAAGGATAAAATAATTTTTCCAAAGATGATATGTTCTGATACAAAGAATAATATTTTCACAGTCGGCGATGACATTTCATCAAAAAGAATTAAATTTGGCATTTTTGATCGTAACGATGGCCATCCGATCAAAGTGTTTGATGTGGGCGGAGAGGGGCCGGAGCAGATAAGATATCCCCAAGGCATAGCTGTTGATAAAGACGGCACTATCTATATTACCAATTATTGGGATCATAAAGTTAAGGTCTTTGATAATAACGGACGATTTATTCGATCGTTCGGAGGCAAAGGTAGTGGCGATGGACAATTTAAGGCTATTCGTGCCATTGCTATAGATGACAAAAACGGTTTTGTTTACGTAACAGATGATTTTGTTCCCAGCTACTTGTTTGGCACGGGGGATCAACCTTATCAGATGAGAGTCCAGAAATTTACAAAAGACGGTAGATTTGTAAAAAAATGGGGAAAGAACAAATTTGTTAGATTTAACTTTGGCTATCCGCCAATTTATTGGGAGCCAGAATTACATGGGCTTAAAGGTATTGCCGTAGATAGTCATGGCTATGTCTATGTGTTAACCAGCTACACCAGAGAGGCTCATAAATTCACCGGGGATGGAAAACTAATTAATAAATGGGGAAAGGTAGGAAGCGGAGAGGGAGAGATGAGAAACCCACAAGCGATTGCAATTGATAAGGACGACAACGTTTATGTAGCGGATACGGATAATAATCGCATCCAGAAGTTCGATTCAAATGGAAAATTCTTGATGGAGATTAAGTAGTATGTTCAAGCAAACAATCGTTGCTATTTTATTGTGCCAGTCAATATTATCTCCTGCGGCTTTTGCCTTAGAGATCACCAAAAAAGATTCTATGTCGGCAGCTTTAAAATCTGCCGTTTTCCCTGGCTGGGGACAGCATGAAAACGGCGAGAGCGGGAAGGGAATAAATATTATTTCTGGGGATATCTTAATGGGGGGATTGTATTTGAAGTATTCGGCGTCTGTTCGGGATATGGAGAGCAGAAATGCCAGTGTTAATGATAAATGGCTTGATGTCACGCTTAGGGATTATTTTCTTCCCGATCTGTTGGGTAATTATTTCGCGGGAATAGTCGAGGGATTACGCGTTACGGTTGGTTGCCCGGGGCGGCAACTTTCCCTGAAATCCCTCTTAACATCTGCCGATTTTTGGATCGGATCGAGGGTGGCGTGTTCTTGATTCCGCACGAATTCATTGATACTATGTTCTCCTTGGCTTGGCGCGTAATAATGCTCGAAAGAAAATGGGAGAATAATAAATTATGATAAAAAGAATTAGGGAGATTTTAAAGGGTTTTTCTGGCGCGGCCCTGCTGCCGTTCCTTTTATTGTTGGGTATTATTTTTATAGTTATTTTTGCGCCGCAGCATTTTGAAATAAAAAAACAATCTCAATTAGCTTATATCGCCCCCGGCGCGAATTTTGTATTAGCTGTCTCTAGCGCGGCTAAACTTGAAGATATAAAAAAGCAGCTGAAAATTGAACCCGGGCTCAAGGGTGAGTTAACTAAAAATTATGACGAACTGATCTTTACTCCTTCGGAGCCGGTCAAGGCCGGCGAGAAATATAAAATCATATACTCTCCCAAAATCATAGCAGGCAAAGGGAAGTATGAAGAACAAAGTTTTGAGTTTATTTTCGAGGTTGTAGCGGGCTTAAGTATTTATCCGGTTTCCAGCTCTAACCGTGACCTTTACACGTTTAACGCTTATGATAAAGAAAGGGTCATCTCCTTTGTCAACCTGTACGATGTTAAAAAATTAGAGGTTGAATTGTTTAAAAGTGATCTTCAAGCCTATTTAAATCAATATACAAAGGAAGAAAAAGACACCAGCAAACTCAAGCCCATCAATACCTGGGCCCTGGACTGTGAGGACAAAGATTCGGTCATGGTTAAGCTGCCGAGCAATCAAGATGGTTTATATCTGATTAAAACAAAAAATCAAAAGGGGGAAAAGGCTTTTTTCCATTATTTGGTGACTCCTTACGCTATGTTAAGCCGTCAGGCCGGGGACCGCTGGTGCCTGCTAGCAGTTGACGTGAAAAGCGGCAACGTCTTGCCGGACATGAAGATTGATTATTATTCCTTCAACGGGGATAAATCCTTGAAAAAATTGGTCAGCGGGAAAACCGATGCTCGCGGGTTTTCTTATTCTAATCTAGCTGATAGCGACAAGCCTAAAATTATTATTGGTGAGCTGGGCGGAAAATGGGTGATAAATGATATCGCCCGGAAGGAATGGTGGGGAGATTCTGACGGCCAGGATAGCCGCCAGCCAAGTTATCAGGCCTATCTTTACACTGACCGGCCGTTGTATAAGCCTGGAGATATGGTCAATTTCAAGGGGATTGTCAGGATTGATGATGATGCTAAATATACTATCCCAACCGGCCAGGAGATATTATTAGAAGTCCAGGGAGACTGGAATACCCCGCCTATTTACAAAAAATCGTTCAAATGTAATAACGAGGGAATATTTTATGGCAGTTTCAGGCTGAACGAAGAGCTGAAAACCGGTGATTATTCGCTTTACGCTAAAATCGGTGGCCATAACGAGTCTTGGACTTCTATCTTGGTTGAAAAATATGTAAAACCGGAATTTGAGCTTAAACTTACTTGTGATAAAGAGAAGTGTATACAAGGTGAGAAAATGGCATTTAAGACGTCAGCCGTCTATTTCTTTGGCCAACCGGTTGTTGGTCAGAAAGTACATTATAAGGTATTGGCCCGGGAGCTGGGTTATTGGGATTGGTATGGCTATGGCGGAGGCGAAGAGATTGAAAATGGGGAGGCCATATTAAACAGCCAAGGGGAGGCGGTAATAGTCCTAACTGCTCCACCGACCAAAAGACAAAAAGCCGTGACCGTTGAATTTTCTCTAGCAGATGAGAGCGGCCGCCCTTCGTCCACAAGCAGGTCTGTTATGGTGCTCGGTTCGGGACTGAATATAAATGTTGATCATGACTATTTCTGGGGCGGACCAGGCCAGGCAAAACACTTGCCGATAAGCGTTTTAGACGCTTCCGATAAGCCGGTTAAAGGGATAGGTTTGACGGCCAAAGTGTTTAAAGTTGATTATTTTTATGGGGAGGATGGGGATGAGTACAGTAGCGCGGAGCAGAAAAAGAAATTAATGGAGAGGAAAATAAAAACAGCTGAAGATGGTAAAGCCGCTTTCTCTTTTACCCCGCAGGAAAGCGGCGAATATCGCGTGTTTATCGAAGCCACAGATCAAAAAGGCAAATCAGTTAGCCGGGAGTTTTATTTTTGGGTCTGGGGAAGGCCAGTTAAAGCGGCTAATCGCAAAACGGAAGTCCTGTTGGTCCCTAACAAAGAAAGCTACCGGCCCGGGGATGAAGCCGGAATTTATGCCAGCCTGCCGCTTGAGAAAGGGGTGGTGATGTTCACTCTGACGCGCGGTAAATTGTATAAAGCCTGGACGCAAATATTTTCGGATTATAAAACATCATTTGTCCTGCCGGTTACCGATGCGTTTATGCCAAATATCTTCCTTCAAGCTGATGTTTACGCCGAAAGCCGATTTAATTCCACGGAAAAGAAGTTGGTAGTGCCGGCGGCTTCTAAAAAGATTAAGCTGGAAGTTATTCCGGAAAGCCACAATGGCTTACCGGGTAGAAGCATAGAGGTGGCGGTAAAAACCAGTGATGAAAAGGGCCGGCCGGTACGAGCCAACGCTTCCCTGGCGCTGGTAGACAAAGCACTGTTCGCGTTGCAAAGTGACAATGTGGCCAATATATTTGACGCGTTTTACAGCGAGCGCGGGAATAATGTTCGGGCCTACAATTCAATGGACAATCCGATCGCTTCCGGCGCTGAAAAGGGGGGCTGTTTCCTTGAAGGAACAAAAATCACCATGGCCGATGGCCGACTGTTAACTATTGAAGAAGTTAATGCCGGCGATAGCGTACTGACCAAGCTTTCAGAGAATAACAGCCGACTTTGTCCCGCTAAGGTCGCCCAAAAGTTCAAACATGTTGTGGAAGAATATTTTATAATAAATGACAGTCTCAGGGTTACGCCTCCCCATATTATGCGCGTCAACGATAGCTGGCAGGAAGCTTGGAAAATTAAAAAAGGCGATCGCCTTTTGGATGTTAATGGCAATCCGGTGGAGGTTAAGCAGATTGAGCACAGAAAAGAGCCGGTAACCGTCTACAACCTGATGATTGATGAACGGCATACCTTTTTCGCGGACGGTGTTTACGTCCATAATGAAAAAGGGGAAGATATGCCCCGTAAGAATTTTGTCGATGTTGCTTATTGGAATCCAAATATCCAGACCGATTCGAATGGAATAGCGAAAGTAAAAATACAATTACCCGATAATCTTACAACCTGGGTAGCCCATTCTAAAGCGGTTTCTAGGGATACAAAGGTAGGCCAGGGGGAAGATGAGATCATTGTAAGTAAACCGCTTTTTATCCGTCCGCTCCTTCCCCGGTTCCTGAGAAATGGCGATAGGGTCGAATTAAAAGCGATGGTCCATAATTACTCAAGAGACAGCCAGCTGGTGACGGTAGCTTTGGGGGCAGATAAAATTAAGTTGCTGACAGACAAAAAACATCAGATTTTACTGGCTCCTGGTGAAGCAAAAACGGTCCGCTGGCAGGCGATCGCCCCGCAAGTCAATATGGTGATCCTGGCTTTTTCCGCCAAAGCTAAAAAGGAGAAAGATACTGTTATTCTGAAGCTTCCCGTCAAACCCTTTGGTGAAAAAGTTGAATTTTCCCGGGCCGGGCGTGCGCCAGGCCGGTTTGAGTTCCGCCGGGATAGGCAAGCTATGACGCCGTTCAGTCGTTATTCATTGACCATCAGCCCTTCAATAGCGTCAAAATTTCCGGCAATGATTCAGGCATTAGTCGATTATCCATATGGTTGTACAGAACAGACAATGAGTAAACTTTATCCGACCGCATTAGTTTACAGGCACCAAAAAGCGTTGGGGATCAAGCCGCCAAAAAATATCAAATCAATGCTGGAAAAAGGTTTAACGCGCCTGGCCGGTTTTCAGCATGGAGACGGTGGCTGGGGTTGGTGGGTTGACGATCAGACGAATTTGCAAATGACCGGCTATGTCGTCGAAGGGCTATTAAACATCAAAAACGCTAAACTGCCCGTTCATGACGCAATGCTGGGCCGGGGGGTTGAATATCTTAAAAGGGCGGTCACGGCCGAGCCCGACGCTGATCTGAAAGCGTATATTATTTATGTTTTAAATGAAGCTGGAGCGGCCGATCGCAAGCTGGCGGAAGAGCTGGCAAAAGACAAAAGACTTGGCGTTCAAGGCAAATGTTTCGTCGCTATCGTTTTGAATGCCGCCGGGCGCAAAACGGAAGCATTAACGATGCTGAAAAACGTAAAACAGGAAATGAAAAAAAGCCAGTATACATATTACTGGGAAAGCGGACAGGATGGTTCAGGTAAATTCATGGATTCAATCTCCCTGGCATCATCCGCGGCTTTGAAAATGTTCGTTAGGCTGACGCCAAAAGATGAAGTGTTGCCCGGGGTGGCCCAGGGGCTTTTAAGGGAAGATAATTATCATATGACGCGTGACACAGCGGTTAAGCTGTCAGCTTTAACGGAATATCTAGTGGTGTCAGGTGAATTGTCCCCAAGTTACGATTATTCAGTATTTATTAACGGCAAAAAAATAGCAGGGGGACGCTTTAGCGGTTTTAACCCACAAGAAAAAGTCGTTAATTTGGTTAGAAGCGGTTTAAAGGATAAAAATATTATTGAAATAAAGAAAAACGGTAATGGGAATATGTTTTATTCTTTTAAGCAAACCGAGTATTTTAATAAAGAAGCCCTTGAGGCGAAGAATGGCAAGTTAAGCATAATCAGGACATTTCAAGGAATAAAGGGAGCGGAAAACACGGAGTATAATGCGGGGGAGATCGTCAAGGTGGTGCTAAATATAAAATCAGCTGCGGATATTGATTATGTGATGGTCGAAGACCATTTGCCGGCTGGTTTAGAGCCGGTAAATATGAGGCTAAAGAACGAAGCCAGAAGTTTGGATGATCAAGGGTATTACAATGATTATTATAGTTGGGACGAGAAAGACCTCAGGGACGATAGAGTAGTAACTTTTATAACTTATTTAGGAAAGGGAGAAAAGAAGATATCCTATCTGCTCCGAGCGGTTACCCGCGGAAAGACTCGTGCCGCGCCCGCCGAAATCCAATCAATGTATTATCCGGAAATACGGGCTCGGTCCGACAGTGACGTGATCGAAGTTAGGTGAAAAGGTTTTGTTTTTTAGCCGGCTTAATGATCCTCCTGGTTGTTCGGGCAAGCGCTGAATCTTCTGTTGTCGCGGGCATCGCGCCGCATCATCTTCCTCTTGTCGCTTCTATGCTGGAAGAGTTCTACGAAAATATTGGTCAGGCTGAAACCTTTGTGGTAATGGGGCCACGCCATGACGACCGGATAAAAGGGCGCATTATTACTACTAGCGTTGGGGATAATGCTAATTCGAACCTGACAAATCAGCTTGTTGCCTCGGGTTTGGTTGTTGATGAGGCCAATGGTTTTAAAGGTGAGCATTCAATCTTTGCCCAGGCCCAGTGTATCAGGAGGGTATATCCCAGGGCAAAAATCGTCCCGATTTTATTTAGGTCAAACGTCAATGGCGAAGAAACCGGCAAACTAGCGGAGTTATTATATTGTTTGGGGAAAGGGAAGAATATTGTTGTTATTGCCAGTGTGGATCTTGCCCATTATTTACCTCTGGCGGGAATAATTGAAAAAGATATAAGAACCATTAAAAAACTGGAAGCCATGCGGATCGATGAAATTGAATATGGAGACGTCGATTCAAGGCCGGCGGTTCTTACGCTTTTAAAATACGCGCGCCTGGCCGGTGTAAATACGGGGAAATTAGTAAGGTATTCCAACACGGTGGAAATTACCCAGCAGAGGAAAGGCTCTTATACGGGGTACGCCACGATGGTCTTTTCCGGAAATCTACGGTGTGAGATCATGGTGGTCGGCGATATCATGCTCTCCCGATATGTTGGGAAAGGGATGGCCAGGCGGAATAATTGGGAGTGGCCGTTTTTAAAAATAAGGGGTTATTTAAACAAAGCTGACCTCCTGATAGGAAATCTTGAAGGGCCGATATCGTTGCTGGGCCGCCCCCAGGAAAAACCTTATATTTTCAGGGCCGATCCGAGGTCGATCAAAGGCTTGGTGAATTCAGGTTTTAAGGTCTTATCGCTGGCCAACAATCATATGGGTGATTACGGAGTCGTAGCGTATCGTGATACTCAAGAACTATTGCGTGAAAATGGTATCAATTGGGTTGGCTATGATCTTGACGGGAAAGAATTCATCTTTAAATGCTTAAAGATCAAGGGAGAAAAAATCGCCATTGGGGCTTACAGTGAAATGTTAAATGTCCCGGTCTATAATCGAAAAAAAACAAAAGAAGCATTTTTCGAAACGATCTCCAATCTAAAAAATGATGGTTATGTGGTGATTGTTATGGTGCATTTTGGGGAAGAATACGCCCCGGCTTTTAACCAGCACCAGCAGGAATTAGCCAAAGCTTTAATTGAGGCGGGAGCAAAGGTTGTAGTCGGATCCCATCCGCATGTTGTTCAGGGGGTAGAACGGTATAAAGACGGTTACATCGCTTACAGCTTGGGTAACTTTGTGTTTGATCAGAATCATTCTGCAGCAACGCAAAGCGGCAAAATACTCAAGTTGATAATTGAGAACGGGGAGCTTGCCAAGGTATTAACCGACGAGACTAGGATCAATAAATCATTCCAGGTAGAATTGTTTAAGCAAAATAGAATCTAGGCGGCAACTTCCCCTCAAATCCCCCTTAACATTTGCCGGTATATATTAGGAAATCCGCACAGCATATCTCGCGATCAAGGGGGTGCGTCACGTTAGGCTTTTTCTATTATTTCGGGAGTATAATGTGAGCAGGGAGTAGAGGCCATATATGGTTGCGGCTGAATTCCTAGTGCCCATATTGCAGTGCAATTTAGGCCATGAATTGTCGATAATAATAAAGGAGCGAGATGAAATGAATAAACAAATGGTTTTAGCTTCATTATTGATTGGGATCGTATTGGTTGGATTAGTGGGCTGTGTCGGCGAAGGGAAACAGGCAGAGAAAAAAGAAAAAGCGCCTGCTTCAGTTGAGGCGATCGCAGTTCCGACCCAGGAATTGAAAACCCATGTGAGTAAATATGGATTTTCGGTGAAGTATCCAAGGGAGTGGCGGTTGGATGAATATTGGGACTATTATCCCATCCCAAAGTCAAAGCAAGGATTGGTTCCGTTTGCGTTTTCATTGGTTAGTCGTGAAACAGCTCCAGAAAAAGATTTAATTGGAATATTTTGTAATGTATGGGCTTTGCCAGGGAGGACGCCGCAAGGAAGCAGGGAAGTCCAACTAAGATATCTTGCGAAAAACCAACAAATGACTTCGGTTGATAATTTGAAAATATTCAAAAACAACGGGGTTGATTTTGCCTTAGCTTATGGGGTTCCAAGGGGGCGCAGCAATAAATATTATAATTTATTCTTTATTCTCCCGAAAATGGAATCCGTAGTATTTTTTATTTTTGAAGGATTAGGAAAGTATTCAATTGATGAGGTTATGAGGAAGATGATTATTGAAATTGATCGGTATGAAAATAAATAGAAAACCGGTACTGCTAATTGTATCTTGTTTATTCTTGATCTGTTCGGCCAAGGCTGAATATTTGATTGAGAGAATTCGACCTATGGACGTTGATCTGGGGACAAATGCAAATTTTGGCCAGTTCAGGAATCGCACTGGCAGTTACAAGGCTCATGATGGTCTTGATTACCGCACAATTGATTACTTAACAGGTAAACACCATCGCGAGGTGTTCCCGGTTTCTTCCGGCACTGCCTATCCGCATAAAGCGAATGATTCCGGTTGGGGGAGATATGTTGATATTGACCATGGCGGGTTCTGGACACGTTATGCTCATTTGGATGCGGTAAGTGTAGAAGCGGGGGATAGAGTTACCACCTCAATGGTGCTGGGGCTATCCGGCTCCAGTGAAGGGGGCCAAATACCAGGAATGGGGCCGCATTTGCATTTTAGTTTTGGAACAACAAATGCCAACACGCCTAATACAAAGAATCCTATAAAGGAGGGGTTAAAGAAACCAGAGTATGGTGAGTTGAGATTTGTGGAAGATCCTGTGAGATATAGAAAAGTTCGTTTGTTGGCAACAGGGTCTGATGAAACATTTGAAGGAGAGAATCAGTTTATTGATGTGCCGATGCTTGGATGCCCTTTATTGCTTGTCATTGAGGCATATCATAAAGATAATCTTGACACTAATCCTTACAGGGTTGAGATCGAAGCGGAGAATATGACCGATAAAACATGGGGTGACCAAGGGAAACATAAAAAGATAATTCAATTTGATGATATGCAGAGCATAACAGCTTCTCTTGAATCGCATTACTATTGTTTTAGTAAGCCATTTGTTACAACATGCTCAGGGAATAATTCACATGACTATTATTCTTTCAAGATATATCCCGCAGCTGGTGTTTATAAAATAACCGCTAGGATATATTCTTGTTATCGCGACGGGCCTGGAACCTCAGGCTTTCATTTAAGTGCGCCGGAGACTGTGACGCGAACTATAACAGTCGGTTTAAATAGTTTGGATTTCAATGCCGCCGGTTATTCCTACGCCTGGCTGCCCGATGACATTGCGAACAGGGGAATCATGCTAGCGAGTGTGCCAACGCACGTAGGGGCTGCTTCGGTTGGGGCCAGCACTGCTTCAACGGCCACGCCGCCAGAAGTGTTTTATGCCTACGCCAACAACAACATTATCACCAGCAATCTACTTGATGTCGATCCAAATCTTCAGCAAAAGGCGTTGATCGAATCGCGAGCTACGCCAGAGGCGAACTGGTTGATTGAGATTAGAAATAAGTCCGGCGGTCCCCCTGATCGGATATCAGTCCCCAAATGCGGCTGGTTAAGACAAGAATGGGGCGCAGGGAAACCGCCTGCAACTTAGGCCAAGAATTGTCGATAATAATAAAGGAGCGTGTTGGGATGGGCAGAAAAACAATATTCTTTGCAGTATTGACCGGAGTTATATTGATTGGATTAGTGGGTTGCGTCGATAAAGGGAAACAGTTAGAGAAAAAGGCTGAAGTCTCGGCAACCGTTGAGTCAGTTGCTGTTTCGACCCAAGAGATGAAAACCTACATGAGTAAATGGGGGTTTTCGGTGTCATATCCGATGGGCTGGTATTTGAAGGAAAGTAAGGATATCAGGGGGCGTGAGGAGCGCTATTGGTCAATCGATTTTATTAGCTATGATGCGGACAATCAGGCAGCGCCTAATTCACAACAAGGATCATGGATTGATGTTAGCATTAGCATTATAGATGACGCGTATGATGGCGTAGACAAATCGTTAATCCCTTCGGATCCATATGAGAAAATCCTGGCCCTGGTTAAAAAGCACAAATATTCAAACGAAGGCAAAGATATATCTACAAAAAGGATAAAAAATGATTATGACGGCTGCTTAATTTATTACCGAGAAGACACGCCGATGGAGGCGATATATTATCTCCCGAACAAGAATGTTTATTTGAGCATTGGTTTGGAGTCTGACGCCGGGGCTAAAGAATTCTTATCGATTGTGTATTCAATAAGGGATAATGCGAATAAACAGTAAAATATGCGCGACTATCGTGTTTATATTGCTCGTTCAGGGCATGGGCACAGCCTACCTCTTTACTAAGGTTGGGCCCATCGAATATCCGGGGAATAGGTTGTCAGAAAACCAATATATTAGCCATAACTATGGCGAATATAGGTCTTCATCCTATCTTCATGACGGGATGGATTTTAGAATACTAAGCCGGCCGATCCATTCGGAAATTTACCCTGTCGCACCTGGCACGGCTTATGTTTATCCCGATCCAACAAAACATGTAGCCAAATCGCTAATTCCGGCGACTGAATATGATGCGGTTAAACCGCCCGCAATTTAGGCCATGAATTGTCGATAATAATAAAGGAGCGAAATGAGATGAATAAACAAGTGGTTTTGGTTTCATTATTGATTGGGATCGTATTGGTTGGATTAGTGGGCTGTGTCGGTAAAGGAAAGCAGGCGGAGAAAAAGGAAAAAGTGCCTGCTTCAGTTGAGGCGACCACATTATCAACTAAAGAGATGAAAACTTATGTGAGTAAAGCTGGGTTTTCAGTAACTTATCCTGCGAAATGGTATTTAGATGAAAATAGAGGGGCTGGGTGGAGGATTGGGCCAGAAGGGCCCGCTTTTACTATTGCCAACAAAGATCCATACTATTACATCCCTCGAGGCGGAGATAACGTTGAAGTATTCTTTAATGCTTTTGATGATTTGCCAAACTCTCCATCTGACATTAATAAAAAACTGGAGTATTATGTAAAAGAGTTTGGCATGCGATCTATTGATGAATCAAAAATCATAAAAATAGAAAACGAGATATTTTGTTTATCCTTCGGAATACCCCGGGGACGCTCGGACAAGTATAATGTTCTCTTCTTCTATTTGCCTAAATCAAAAACAGTAGCTTCAGCCATTATTTATAGTTCAGGACTGTACTCTATAAAAAAATTGACTGAGATTATATCTATTAAAACCATAAGGTGATATTTTGTTAAATATGCGACGTTTTATCTTGATTATTATTGTGCTGTCTGTTTGTAGGGCATCATACGCAGAATATTCCTTAGAAAGACAGTATCCAGTTGCAGTTGACAATGGAATTAACGCTAACTTTGGTCAATTCCGTAGTCGCACGGGCACTTATAAAGCTCACGACGGAATTGATTATAGGGCGGGTGTTGGAACATTTGTTTATCCGGTTTCTACTGGCACCGCACGAATACATCTGGCAAACGATTCTGCGTGGGGGCGATATGTCATTGTTGAGCATACAGGTGGATTCAAGACCCGATACGCCCATCTTAACGAAATTTACGTTACAGATGGCCAGGTCATAACAACAACCACTACCACTTTGGGCGCATCCGGCTCAACCGAAGGTGGGCTAATCCCTGGAATGGGGCCGCATCTTCACTTTGGGTTAGGGTCGCCCGATGTTTTACCTGCGAACACGAAAAATCCAATTGTTGAGGGGTTAAAACAACCATCTTATGGAGAACTCAAAATTATAGAAGACCCTATGGATTGGCGCAAAATTAAATTGTTAGGGACTGGGACAGATGAAACCTTTGATGGGGAGAATGAGCCACTTCAGGCTGTTCGACCAGGTAAAGCAACGCTGGCAGTAATAGAAGCTTATCAAAGAGACAATAAGTATTTCAACCCCTATAAAATTGAGTTTGAAGTTGAAAATACGAGTAATAGCTCGTGGCCAAAGCAGACTAAAGTTATTGAATTTGACACGATGCAACATATTCTAGCCAGTTTTGAGTCGTATTACTGCTTTTCCAAGCCCTACGTCACATATTGTTCTTCAGAGGCTAGCTATGCCGATTATTATTTCATCAAATTCTATCCCACGGCCGGCGTTTATAAAATAACCGCTAAAATATATTCTTGTTACCGCGATGGTCCTGGAGCTTCAGGCTTTCACTTAACTACGCCAAGCATTGCCGACGGAACCTTAATCGAACGTTATGTTACTGTTGGCATGAATACGGTTGATTTTATTGATAACCGCTACTCTTACGCCTGGCTCCCCGATGACCTCGCCAACCGGGGTGTTATGCTGGCGAGCGTTCCAACGCTGGCCAGAACAGCAGGGGTTAGCGCCAGCACCGTAACGCCGCTGGCGATCCCCGAGGTCTTCTACGCTTTCGCGAACAATAATGTCATTACCAGTAATCTGCTTGATGTTGATCCAAATCTTCAGCAGAAGGCGTTAATCGAATCGCGCTCAACACCTGAAGCGAATTGGCTGGTGGAGATCAAAAATGAGTCTGGTACTGCTGTTGTTGACCGAATAGCCGTAGCTAAGCAAGGGTGGTTAAGAACGGAATGGGGGGCAGGGAAGCCGGCCGGGACATACACGTTTACTGTAACTGCCACAAATGCCGCGGGGGCAACCATTTTTAAATCTAACGATAAGATTACGATCGATAACACCAAGCCGTCGGCGTTGGTATATACAGTCTCCAATAGTGTTGCAGCCGCGGAGCAGATTATTTCAACCAAAATCAGGCCATATGAGAACTTAAGGAGCATGTTGGTCAATGTGGTTAAAGACGGCGATTATTCAATGGTTGAAGAGCGGATCTATTCGACCCCCTTTGCGGAAAAGGATAAAGAAGAGCAAGTTGACTGGGAAGACGCGATCGCCTATCCTGAAGGTTTTTATCGCTTGCAGTATGTGATGACCGATGTGGCTGGGAATATCGCGAAAGCATACTCGCCGGTCGTGTCGGTGAATACGAGCGGGAGTTATATCCCTCCATCCGCGACAATTGAGGTTTCGGCGCCGGCGCTTCCGGAATTACCAAAATGGGAAGATCGGCCCAAGGTATCGGATATTGCCTTCGATTCCTCCGGCAACCAATATGTTCTCTTTGGGCGATATGACAAATTGGTCAAATATAGCCCGGCTGGGGAAGTGCTTGGGAAAATCGAAGGCTTGCGTAATCCCCTCGGCCTTGCCGTTTCCCCCACCGGGGACCGGGTGCTTGTGGCGGATACTTACGCTAATCGGGCATTGATTTATGATGGGGATCTGAATCTGGTTAAAGAAATTAAGGGACAGGATGTTTATGTGACCTATGGAGAAGTTGATAGTTATGCTTGGAGTTGGCTCGGAAACACGAGTTATTCCGACTCTGCTGGTGCTGGGAAAAAGAAGAATGCGCGGGAGAGCTATTTTCTTCCCGAAGATGTAGGGTTATTCAACAATAATATATATGTGATAGACAATGGCAAGCACCGTTTGTTGAAGTACGATTTGAGCGGTGAGGCAACAATCTTTTCCATGCTAAAGGCGGACTTGAAGGAAGAAGCTCGGGCTGCTTTTAATCAAAACTTTACTTTTAATGGCCAAACGGTTGATAAGGCGCTATTTTATTCTAACGCGCTCAACGATAATATCGTCTTTGATAAAGGTTCCTGTGGACATAATGTGTTGCAGGCAGATTGGGAAAGAAGCTGGTTGAGGGAAATGTATTATCACTATAATCCTGCCGGAGACGCGGCCGGCCAATTCATTTCTCCGGAATCAACCGCCGCCGATCCCTCCGGCTCCCTCTACGTCGCTGACACCGGTAATAATAGAATCCAGAAGTTTAACCCGGATGGCTCTTTTGCCGCCAAATTCGGGGAGGGAGTCCTCAATAATCCCAAAGGGATAGACATTGATGCTTATGGGAATGTCTGGGTAGCTGATACCGGCAATCATCGGATAGTCCAGTTCGATCCAGTTGGTACGTTAATCAAAGAATACAAGTCGGAAGAATACGAGATCAACCCGCAGAAGATTAAAGTAAAAGACGGGAAAATATATATTGCGGACGCTAATCATGACCAACCTCTTGTCTGGAATATCGGGGGTAGTCTGGCCAATGTTAAAGTAACCGATGTCTGGATATCGCCTAATAACGACAGCGTTAAAGACGCCACGCGGATCCAATACAGCCTGTCACAGCCGGCGGAGATATCGGCCCAGCTTATCCCAAAAACTTCGGGCGGGGCCGTCGCGCAAAGCTCAAATAATCTGTTGGCTTTCGATGATTTATCGCGAGGGATGGGATTCAATGAGGAGACGTGGGGAGGCGGTTTAGCCGCTAACAATTCGTTGCTGGCCAATAGCGCTTCAGGCTCGGGGGAGCCGCAAGCTATTGCCGATGGCAATTATTCGCTAAAACTGATAGCTTCGTTTGGGGACTATCGGAAGTCGAGTTCGGTTGACCTTAACATCGACACAACTCCTCCAACCATTTCCCTCGACCGGGCGCCGCCGGCGGTTTCTCCGAATGGCGACCACGTTAACGACGCAATGCAAATCAACTACTCCATCTCCGACAACCTCTCACCGACCGCCGAAGCTAAACTGACCCTCTGGAAGAATAACCACTTGGTGGGGATACTGCTGGCTGAAAACAAGACGCTTGAAATGCGGACAGGGACAAGCCCTGTCCCTACATATGAATGCGATGGTCAGCTGCCCTGGGATGGCAAAGTATCCGGCTATGTTAGCGAGGGGAACTACATATTAAAGCTTGAAGCGACCGACCTGGCGGGAAACAAGGCAGTCGCCACCCGGGAGGTCATAGTCGACTTCCAGCCGCCCAGGATCGAAGCGGTAAAACTCACTAACCCATACTTCTCCCCCAACGGCGACGGGCGGAAAGATAATACCGAGATCAGCTTTTACTTGAGCGATAACTACGCGACCACAATGCCGGCGACCATCCTGATCGAAAACAGCCAGGGGGGCGAAGTGGCAAGGATCGCAAATCGAATTGATCTTGTCCCTGGCGAGTATTGCTTTACCTGGGAAGGGGTGTCACTCCCCGATGGCGACTACTTGGCCAGGATCTACGCCGAGGACGAAGCGGGCAACCTTGGGACGATGGAGCCGCAGGCGGTCGCGATCGATACCGTGCCGCCGACAGTTGAAAGCTTTGCTGCCGACCCGAATCCCTTTACCCCGAACGACGATGGGGTCAAAGATCGGACAATATTCTCATATAAGCTCTCCGAACCATGCAATACTGAACTTAAAATATTCCGCGAGGACCAAAGCAAACTCTTCCGTGACTATCGCCAGAACGACATTACTTCCGGAAGTTTCAAATGGGACGGGACCGGCTTCCATGGAGAGATACTCGGCGAAGACCACCCATTTAACCTTTATGCCGAAGACCGGGCGGGGAATGCCACGACCACCGAAGCGCAGATCATCGTCGTTGACCATGCTCCTTCGCTCGTCCCTTATGCCTTTGCCGAGCCCGACCCGTTCTCGCCGGTCAACCCGAAGAACAATACAACCACGATCCGTTACTTCCTGACCCGGGATGGCTTGACGGTCAACGCGGCGATCACCGGGAAAGAGGGGAGGATCGTTAAACAATTGGTCAAAGATGAAGTGCAAAACAAAGGGGAGCATACCGTTAACTGGGATGGCGGCTTTGATCCTGCCTACGACGGCCCGCGCGCTTCGGGCAACAACAGCCGGGTAGCCGATGGAGCCTGGGAGGTTAAAGTAACGGCAACGGCCAGCGATGAGCCAAAACCATGTTTAACCTCGAACACTGTTCTGGTCGATAATGTGCAGCCGTTCATTATGGCGGACCCCGTGGCGATCGATCTGCTCAACCAAAAAGCTTCCTTGACCTATTCGATCCCGGAAACATCATCAGTCGAGGTCGCGGTTTACGATAGCCATGACGCGTTGATCCGGGCGGTCAACACGGCGACTAAACCGGCCGGGACGCACACTGCCACCTGGCAGGCGACTATGGCCGACAAGGAGTTGGCGTACTTCAGAGTGACGGCGATCGATCGGGCGCTCAATGAAGCGGAGAAGAAGAGCGAGCTCTTTGCCATTGTTCCTCAAGAAACGCTGCAAGTAACCGGCTTGAACGTGGTCCCAGCGACATTTACGCCCAATGGCGACGGCTTGCTCGACCAGACCAGGTTTGCTTATCATCTGTCCGGCGGCGCGCCGGAGTATCAAGTTAATATCGCTGTTCAGACGGAGACAGGCTCGACCGTAAAGACGATTGTCCGAAACGATCCGCAAAACGCCGGGACATATTCTTTTTACTGGGACGGGAAGAGTGACGCCGGGCTTGTTGCCCCGGACGGGCGCTACCGTTGCGTGATCGAAGCGGCCGACAAGCTGGGTGCTTTTATCAGCGGAGCGGCGCCGGTCTTGCTTGTAGCCACGAAGCCAACGGTCGGCCTGGCGGCCAGCCTGCCGATCTTCTCGCCGAACGGCGACGGCGAAAAAGACACGGTCGATTTTAACTATTCGATCAACTACGCGACACTGTATATCTCCGGCGAAGCACTGGTTAAACTGGAAGTACTTAACGCTTCAAGCGAAGCGGTGTGGAGCCGGGTGTTCAATAAGACCGCCGGATCTTATATCTATCAATATGACGGGACCAAAGATGACGGCTCTCCGCTGCTGGCCGGCGAATATTATGTGAGAATAAGCGGCCAGGACGCCCTCAATGGATTGGCAGTCCAAAAGACAAACCCGCTAACGGTTGATTACTCAAGCCCGGAACCGTCTGACTTTACCATCAGCCATACTTACGCGAAATTGGGCGACGAGATAACTGTCGCCCTTTCCTTCCCCGAACTGCTGGCCGAAGATCCGACAGTCAGCGTAGCGATGAGCGATGGGGCGAAAAAAACACCGTTGTTGGCGACGAAAGAGGCGAATAATTATACCTACAGCTACACGATTGCCGGAGAGGACGCGGAAGGATTAACGACCGTATCGGTTGAGGCACGTGATTTGGCTTTTAACCCGATCCGCAAGAGCAAGAGTTTAATGATCGATAAGACCAATCCGGCGGTTACAAACGTTAGCGTTACGCCTACTCCGGCAAGCACGCCAGAAGTAAGCGGCCAGGTGAGCATCAAATTTAATGTTTCCGAGCCGCTCAAGGGAGCCCCGAAAGTCTACGTCACGCAGAACGGTACCGTGCCGCAATTATTGCCGGTCAACGGCTCCTATGAGGCGAAATACAATGTCATCACCGGTTACGACGGCCCGGCGCTGATTACAGTTGAAGTAGTCGACCTGGCTGATAACGAATCACGGCTCACGAACCACGATTCACTACTGGTTGATACCATTGCCCCGGCCTTCAGCAGTTTAGAGTGCGAGATCGTTGGTAATCCGGAATATAACAAACAGGCAAAAGAGGGGACGACTGCGACGCTTCGCTTCAAGACGTCCGAACCGCTCAAATTCAATCCCGAAGTGAGAGTCAATGGCAATCCAGCGGTTTACGATGGACTATCCGCCAATGAGTATACGTATAAATACGACGTTACAAATGCCGATATGAACGGCACGGCTGAAGTGACGGTCAGCGGATACGATTTTGCTCTTAATGCCGGTAGTATAACTTCAACCTCGCCGGAGAGCTTTGTGATCGATCTCATCAGGCCGTTGGTGGCGATCGCTTCGCCGGAGAGCGAGATGATCGCGACCCCCAGCCCGTTCCAGACCAATGGAAAGCCGGGGATAGATAACCTGCAAACGAGGCTGAATTATGAGATTAATGAACCGGGCTATGTGACGATCAGCGTCCACAAAGTGACCAATAGCCAGGAGTCATATGTGAGGACGGATTTTACCACGGACAATCAAGTCGCTAAGTTCACCAAAGGGTGGGAGAGTGCTGGCGCCCATTTTGAGTATTGGGATGGCCGGATCGGGTATAACCAGACGGAATATGACGGAAACAGTAATGGCTTTGCCGATCCCGGCAAGTTTGCCTTTATTGTCGATGTGCGCGATCGGGCCGGCAACCTGATCGAAGGGAAGTGGGGCGGCACCTGTTGGGTCCAGGACAACGTTCTTGATCTGGCTAAAGCGGAGCGGGGAGAAGATAACCCGTTCCCGCTCTATTTCTCGCCTAACGGCGACGGCACAATGGAAACAACGACCGCGTATTTCCGCGTTTCCCTCGGCATTACCCCGGCCGAGTGCAGGCGCCCGGAGAGGATCTCCGCTTTTGGCGTCCAGGATATCGCCTGGAACACGGTCGAAGTTAAAGCGATCGGCACTTACACCGCGGAAGTCTACAACGCGGACAAGAGCCAGCTGATCAAAGTGATCCGCGCGAATGAAGTACTGCAGTCGAACAAGGTCATCCCGGTTGTCTGGGACGGGCGAAACAGCGCCGGTAATTATGTCCCCGAAGGGACATATCGGATCGTGATCGACGCGCGCGATTATCTCGGCGGGCAGGCGCTGAATAATTTACTGACCTTGACGGCGACTGTTGATACCACCGTGCCGGTGATTGTCAGCCATGAGCCGCAAACTCAAGCGTTGACCAGCTGGCATAACGGCAAAAATTCGATCGGTAATCCAATTACTTATACTTATGATGTTGATTACTTCGATAACGGCAACAGCTTTGCTTCTAAGCTGGCCAGGGCGGAGTATCGGATCGGCAGTAATGGCTCCTGGCAAACGATCTTTAATGACCTTAATGCCGGCTCTTATACCAACAATTGGGGGCAGGCTGTTTATGGACAATGTACTGAAGGAGTAAATATTATTTATGTCAGGGCGATGGATAAGGCAGGGAATGAAACAGCGGCTACTTTTGCTTTTTACGCCAGGAAAGATGAAACGGCGCCCGCCAATCCTTCTGTCGGCATCAATTCCTCGGCAGCTTATACGGCCTCAAGGAGTGTTAACCTTCAGCTTGGCGCGCAGGACCCGTTAAGCGGGGTCAGCGAAACCTGGGTGGCCAATGACGGCGAGGGGTTTCAATCGTTTTCCGCCAATCCCTGGTTGTTACGGGACGCGGACGGATACAGGACGGTTACCGCGAAGTTCAAAGATGCCGCCGGCAACTGGAGCGGCACGGTAACTGATGATATTAATCTTGATCGGGCCGCGCCGTCGGTCACTTCACTGGCTGTTGACCGCAATCCGATGAGCCCGCTTGTTTCCCCGGCTTTGACGTTCTCCTATAGTTTAAACGAAACCGCCACCGTCACGCTTTATCTTGACGGTTCAGCCAGCAGCGACCCGGCTTCCCAGATTTCCGGCAGCCAATCGATCTCTTATAATGTGAATTCCAGTATTAGCGAGGGGAGTCACAGCTATTATATACATGCGGTCGATCTGGCCGGCAATAGCGCGGATTCCAGCGCTAATAGTTTTACGGTCGATAAGATGCCGCCGACAATTGCCAATATTACGTTCAGCCGGAAGGTTCTGTTCCCCGATGGGACGGCGGCCTCCACTCTAGTTTCTTATCAAGCGTCTGATCCTCTTTCCGGGGTTGCCGATGTTGACGCGGCGATCAAAAACCAAAGCGGCTCGGTGGTGCGGAATATCAATAATGTGGGGGGAGAGTTTACCTGGGACGCGAAAAACAACGGCGGGGTTTTTGTGCCGGTCGGCTATTACACTTTAGAATTTACCGCCACAGATGGCGCGGGAAATGTTTCGACTATCCCCGGCTCCAGCCGGATCAGGGTCAAAAGCCGGGATGAAGTGGTCATGGTTGATGATAACGGGAGCCGGGACGAAGATATCCGTATTTCGAAAATTGCCAAGGGTTCTTGGACTTACCTGACCAATTATTGGACAGCATCAGACCAACTGTATGGCTATAGCGCAGCTGGTGATTTTCTGGGAGATGGCCAGCCGTTATTCGCGACTTTAAATGGGAGCAATGTGGTAAAAATCTTTAACCCAAGAAATCAAACCGTTGTCAGTAGTTTTAGTATACCAAACGTCTCTCGTCTGGCGGCCGGCGATTATGACGGAAATGGGACTGATGAAATCGCGGCGCTAGGGAGCGATTCCTGGATCAGAATATATAATTACAGCGGTTTGCTGATTAAATCTTTCAAGGCGGCCGGCAATGAAATGGCGGCCGGAGATTTTTATGGAGATGGGTACGACGAGATTGTTACTATAACTAATGGCGGCAAATCAGTCTATTTATTCGATCCGGGGAGTATCAGTGATGGGGCTTCCGGTAACAATTATTATATCAGTTGGTCGGCGCCGGAGAATCTTGGTTATGTTGCCTGCGGCGATATGACTGGGGACGGGAAGGAAGAAATAGCGTTAAGTGCCCCAGTATGGTTTAGCTCTGCGTACCAGTACCAAAACAACTATTATATTTATGGCGGATCAGGCACTTTAAAAAATAGTTTAAATTTTTGGGATGCTTCAGCTTTTAAATATGTCACCGTCGGCGACTATGCCGGCGATGGCCTTTCTGAAGTGGCCGCTTTAACAAATGGTTCAGATTCCTGGATGGCAATTTTTAATCCTATGGCTTCATCATGGTCATCGGCATTGCTCAAATCGCAAGGTGTCGGCGGCGATTATTGCAGTTACCCGGCAAGTGAAGATATTTTATGTTCTTATGATTATACTTCCGCGTACGCGGTTGTTAGCGCTCCGCTGGCCCTCTCCGCCACCCTCGAACTCCCAATCCTTACTGCGCCGGAGAAAGACAAGCAGAACGTCAGCAGTATCCGCCCAACCTTTGCCTGGCAGCACCATAAGGGGGACACTGCCGAGTACAAGATAGATGTGGCCAAGAATGATACCTTTACAATAGCTAATCAATCATTTGCCAAATCGCCCAATACCGGCTCGCCGGACAGCGCGGACCCAGCGCTCTTTAATTATACTTACTCTATCCACGAGTTCGATCCGGGACTGGATAAGGACACTTATTATTGGAAAGTGACGGCTTTAACCACCAACGAAGCGGCGACCTCCGAAGTCTGGTCGTTCACTATCCAGCCCGACCTGACGCTGACCGGCATTACCAACTATCCGAACCCGTTCAGCCCGAACCGGGAAAAGACGAAGATCCGCTATAAGTTGGGCGCCGATGCCGACGAGGTCAAGATCAGGATCTACGATATAACCGGCTCATTGGTCACGGAGCTTGACGGGACGACCCGGGGCGAAATGTCGTCGGTCTGGGATAAGTATAACGATGTTGACTGGAACGGAACCAATGGACGCGGCGATAAAGTGGTCAATGGCATCTATCCGTTTGAAGTGGTAGCTCGACTCGGAGACAGGAGTGTGTCTGGGCGGGGAAAGATTGCTGTTTTGAAGTGAGGTAATGAGAAATGGGAAGTGAGCCAGGAAGTGAGAAATTGGAAGTAGGAGCGAGAATTCAAATCCTCCAACATCTCACATCTAAATTCTTAACCCATTTCTCAACTCTAATTACCCGACTTCTTGCGGATAAAGTGAGGTAATCGGAAATGAGAAGTGAGAAAAGAAGTGAGAAATTGGAAGTAGGAGCGAGAATAGAAAGGGGAGATTTGATGCGGGAAGAGGAAAATTCACATTTCTCATTTCTAACATCTTGGCCCACATCTCATCTCCAATTACCTCACATCAGACTTGGTCGTTTGTAAAATAACATGAGCATTTGGTCAAAATATAACGATATAGAGTGGGACGGCAAAAACGGCAGGGGCGACATGGTCATGAACGGGATATATCCTTATGAAGTTGTAGCCAGGCTGGGAGATAAGAGCGTGAGCGGGAGAGGCAAAATAGCTGTACTAAAATGAACATCAAACATCCAACTTCTCCGCCAAAGGCGGATCCGCCTCCGGCGGAAAACTTCAAAACAAATATCAAATCTCAAATGATAAATTCCAAAATAATTGTGATCTGGCATTTAATATTTGTCATTTGTTTTGGATTTGGATGTTTGAGGTTTGAAGTTCCGGCTGTCGCAGCCGGCCAGGCTGGCCTCGACCTTGCGGTACTTAACGCCGGCGTCGGTGCCCGCCCGCTGGGAATGGGCTCGGCCTTCACGGCCATCGCGGATAACGCCGACGCTCCTTACTGGAACCCCGCCGGCCTTGGACTGCTCAACAAGAGCGAAATAACCACTATGCAGACGAAACTATCGTCTGACACCGACCATTACTATGTCAGCTATATCCAGCCGGCACTGGGCGGCACGCTGGGGATTTCCTGGGTCCAGGTCGGACTGGGGAATATCAACCAAACCTCGGCCGAGGTCGATTTCCACAACGAAGTCCAGAATATCAGTATCTTCAGTTACTTCTCAAACGCCTACCTGATCGCCTACGGCAAAGAGCTGTCGGATAAGGTCTCACTCGGCTTAACCGCGAAATATTTGAGTTCCGATATGACCAACATTTCCGGCGGGCAGGGGAGCGGCTATAGTGTCACTCCTGGGATATTGATCAAATTGAATGTAGGGACAGGGTTTATCCCTGTCCGAACCGACCGGACAACCACAAGGGTTGTCCCTACATTGACGATCGGCTTAAAGGTTGACGAGCTCATCAATTCACAACAATGGGGAACAGGCACAGTAGAGCAGGTGCCACCCAAGCTCCGTCTTGGGTTGGCTTATAAATCACCAAACCCCGGCCTTTTCGCCCTCGATCTCGCCCAAACGATCAAACCGGGTTATTCGCCCGAGCTTTCTGGCGGGTACGAATACAGCCAGGGTGGTTTATCCTTACGCTTGGGCTATGTTGATAGTGGATTGACGGCCGGAGCCGGCTTCCAGGTTAACCATACGCGGGTTGACTACGCCTACGTCACCCAGCGGGCCCTGTCCAGGGACAACGTCCACCGGATATCACTTTCGGGCATTTGGTAAACCCCCACACCTAATCTGGGGGGGCTCTTCATTCTGGAGAGGATTATTATCAAGCTAGCATTCGGTTTTTAAGGGAATGGATTGGTCGAGCATTCCCTTTCTTGCCAGCGATTAATTTTGGATAACTGCTAATTCATCATTTTGTTTGGCTTTATTTCTTGATTTGTAAAAATATTTACTGCATAATAAATGGGAATAAGATGAGAATATATTATGAATAACCTCATGGAAATTATTTTGACAATAAGAGATGTTTTACTGCCTTTTTTGCCTAAATTTGTCGTAAAAAGTATTATGGGAAAAGGGGACTATGTCTTCTTGGCTCATCCAATCGAATTATTGCCCGATATTGCCAGAAAATATCCTTTTGCACAAAAGCTTTCGAAAAAATGGCTGAAGATAATAAGCAAAAATCATCCCCCAATCATTTTGTCTAAAGTTACCGGATTTAAAGATCAAAATGAGCAACCAATTGAAGGCTGGATTGTTTTTTGTTCATTATCAACCAGGATGATGCTGTTAAATAATAAATTGGCTAGAAAAAAAATACTAGCTGCAGCAAAATATTCCGAGAAACTAAATATTAAATTACTTGGGCTTGGGGCTTTTGTTCCTATCGTTACAGATCATGGTGCTTATTTGCAGGGAAAAGTGAAAGTGTCTATTACTAATGGCGATGCTTTTTCAGCTGTAATTGCCGTAAAAAACGTAATCAAAGCAGCAGAAATGGCCAATTTAGATAAAAATACGATTAAACTTGCTATTGTTGGCGCCGCCGGTTTTGTTGGCTCAATATGCAGTAAATTATTAATCAGACAATTTTCCAATATTGTTTTAATTGATAAAAACATAAAGGGATTAGAAATATTATATAAAACGCTGACAGAAAAGAGATTAAACACAAGCCTATGTGTCTCAAGTGAAATTGAGGAAATTAGTAATGCTGATTTGATCCTGGTTGTAACTAACACGCCGGGGGTAATTGTTAGGTCAAAACATCTAAAATCGGGCGCGATTGTTATAGATGCGGCCCAGCCTAGAAATGTTTCGGCTAAGGTCCCCTACGAAAGAGAAGATGTATTAGTGATTGAGTCCGGAATAGCTGAAGTCGAGGGATTGCATGTGAATTGCGATTTCGGCCTCAAAAAAGAAAATGAAGTATATAGTTGCTTTGCGGAATTATTATTGCTTTGCTGGATGAAAATGTTTGATGAAGATCATATTGATCCTATTCCGGAAGATTATGTGTTGAAGCTGTGGGCAGAATCAGATAAAGCAGGAATCAAAGTCGCTGATTTCAGAAATATTACTGGTTTTATTGATGAATCTAAATTTGCTGAAATATTCAAAAGGCCAATTGTTGATAAAGATGCTATCCATACATAATTACTTCATTAATCTCCATGCGTTCCCCCTTTTTATTGTCGGAACTTTAATACTCTTTAGTGGCGTATTTGTTTGTATTAGCTTAAAAGGGAAAAATAGTGGCATTGCTTTCTTTTTAATGAGTATTAGCGGGGGTGTTTGGTTTTTAGGCACAGCCATGGGCTATCTTTCGAAAAATCCGGAAATTGCGTTGTTGTGGTTTAAAATTGATAACGTTGGAGTGGTTTTCCTTTCCTCAACCGTTTATTCTTTTATAGTCTCTTTCCTGCGGATAGCAGAAAAAAGGAAAGCGCAAATATCCGCCGCTTATATTGGGAGCATTTTATTTTCAACGCTAATTTTAACAACAAACTGGATGGAAACGGGCGTCCATGAATATTTTTGGGGTTATTTCCCAATGTGGGGTTTTCTCAGCTATATGTTTTTGCCATTTTTTTATAGCTATATGATTTATAGTTTTATTGAGATCTTATTCTATTATTTAAATGGTAAAGATCAAAAGGTCAAAAATCAATTGCTTCTCTTTTTGATAGCGTTTGGTATTGCGTATACTTCATCAATTGATTATTTTGCCACTTTTGGCATTTCAATTTATCCGACAAGCTTTTTGTCGATGGGGATATATTTTATGGTTATTGCCTACGCCATCACCAAGCACGAACTTATGGATATCCGGGTCGTCATTACCCGGGCGGCCGCTTATGGTCTCGTGGGAGGCCTGTTGATCGCTTCATTCATCGGTTTAAACTCGTTCGCTCTGCCGCAGGCGGCGGCAATGGCCGCCAATGCTTTGCTGGCCCTGTTTTGGGCGCTAGCGGCGCACCGGTTGAGGGCCTTTATCCAGACCCCCTTGGAAGAAAAATGGATAACAGATTGGTATGACTCGGACAAGCTGATCAACCATATTGCCACCCGGCTGATCCCGGTCCTGGCCAAGGAAGAAGCCTTTAAGATCATTGCCGAAGAACTGAAATCGGCCATAAAGATCAAAAATATCGAAATTAGATCGGGCCAACAGGAGATCGATCTTAAGGATATAACTCAAACAAAAACCGGCTTGATAATCCCGCTCTCTTCGTCGGAGGGGCTTGAAGGGGCGCTTATTTTGGGCCAAAAGACATCCGAAGATTCGTATAACGAAAAAGATTTAACTATTTTCAGGACAATAATGGTCCAGGCGATGGCGATCTTTGACCGGATCCGCCCTTATGAAAAGATCAAAAAAGATTTTGAGGCCAACCAGAAGAAACTCTACGACACCGAAAGACTGCTCGCGCGGTCGGAGCGGATCGCTTCGCTGGCCAATACCATCAGGGAATATAACCATGAGATAAAAACGCCGTTATCCATTATCCGGGGAGAGGCGGCCCTGCTGGTTAAGGAGCCGCGCGATCCCAAATACCTGGAGTGGTTCAAGTCCCTCGTTTATGAACAGGTTGACCGGGCCAACGATATTGTCGAAAGCACCCTCCGCTTGAGCACCCCCAAAGAGCGGAAAGAGATCTCGCTCAACCTTAACGACGTGATGGACGGGGCGCTTAAGCTGTTCCCCTTAACCGGTGTTCACCTGGAAAAAGAGCTGGGCGCTTTGCCTCCCGTCAGCGGCGATCCGGAAGACCTGCAGTTGGTTTTCATTAATCTTTTCAAAAACGCGGTTGAGGCCATGCCGGATGGCGGTACTTTACGGCTTAAGAGCTATTGGCAAAAAACCGGCGAGGAATCGTTTGCGGTCGCGGAGATAGCCGATACGGGCGCTGGGATCCCGCCGGAAAACCTGGACCGTATCTTCGAGCCTTTTTTCAGTTCTCACGTTACCAAGGGGCGCGGACTCGGCCTCTCAATTGTTTTTCGGGTCATCCGCGAACATCTGGGCAGCATCGAAGTAAAAAGCGAGGTGGGGAAGGGTTCGGCGTTTATCGTTAAAATCCCGGTTAAAACCTAGGTTTTTCCTCCGCTTCCCTTATTGAGCTCATCCATTTTATCTATGTGTTTTTCAAAAGTATCCAGCGTCATTTTGATCCGCGCCTTTGGACCGGAAAAAAATCGGTCGATCGCCCCGATCAGCTCTTCTTCGATAATCGGCTTTTTGATATAGCCGCAAACAAAGCCGTCGGTCGCTTTGTCCCATTTCTCCGCGTCTTCGTAGGCCGTCAGCATGATCACCCCGATCTGATCGTCGCTGTATTTTTTCCGCATGATCTCCAGAAATTGCAGGCCGCTCATCTCCGGCATTTTAATGTCCAACAGGATCAGGGATACTTTGTTCGGTCCAAGCAGCGGTTTGTTTTTCTTTAACAATTCAACCGCCTCCAGGCCGTTAGACGCCTTAATGGCCTGATAACGGCCGGTCGCCGCGATCAATTTCGCGATCATCTCGGCCTGTTTAACCTCATCTTCTACCACCATGATCAAGGGTTTATTCATAATCTTTTCGCCTCCATTGTAGGCAAATTATCACACGCCCCCGGCGGCAAGTCAAATATGGGGGAGGGGGTAAAATGACGAATTACGCATTACGTATTACTCGTTACGCATTACTCGTTACGCGTTACGCATTGTGTCAACTTCCCCCTACTGTGCTAGAATATCCCTAACTTTCCTAAGGAGGATAATAAGATGAATAGAGCGAAGAGTTTACTGTTGTTAGTTGTCCGCCAGAGGCGGATGTGCCTTTGGCTCATTAGTTGTTCGTTGTTAGTTAACGTTGCCTTGGCAGTTCCCCAATATTTAAGCTACCAGGGGGTACTGCGCGACAGCGGCAGCAACCTGATCACCGGCACCAAGGCGATGACCTTCCGTGTTTACGATGCCGTCACGGCTGGCACCAAGAAATTCGAGATGATCAGCTCGGAAGTGGTTGTCAGCGGCGGGCTTTATAATGTGATGCTCGGGCCGATCGGCTTTGCCGAACTGGAAAAAGGGCCCCGCTGGCTGGAAGTGGAAGTGGGGGGCGAAATACTCACTCCGCGGATCGAGTTAGTGACGGTCGCTTACGCTGTGTCCGCCGCGAGTGCCGAAGCGGCCGAAACGGTTGGTGGTTTCAGTGCCAACTTGACCGCGACCGCCAACAATCTCCTGCCGCTCGACAGCGACAAGCAGTTGAAAGGGATGTCGGTTTCGGCGGAGGCGGCCGGGAATAATTATGCTTTATTTGTCAATGGCGGGAAGATTGGGATCAAAACTGGATCTAATATGAGTATAGGGACAGGGACGATTACGGCTTTGAGTGGATTAGAATATGTTACAGTTAATAATACTTCTGTGAATTCAACCAGCACAATTTTATTAACTGTTGGACCAAATGCCGCGATTAATTCAAACGCCGGAATTAAGGTAACATTGATAAGTTCAGGAGCTTGGTTCAAGGTTGGGACAATGAACGGCCAAGTCGCTTCTGCGGATATACCTTTTTACTATATGATAATTAACTAAAGACCGATCAGTAAGTGCAATACGGGATCGTATAATCTTTCAATTGCGGTGTATCGGTAATGTTTGGCGAAGTAAAGTTAAATCTGACTTTCGCGCATTGATGGCTAAAACCGCCGTCTATTTGAATTACTCCCCCACTGCCCAAAGTCTGCCAGGTTGACCAGTTCGATCCGCAGTCCCCATTTTGAGTATCAATAGTGATATTCGTCCCGTTGGGATTTGAGAAGGACATCGTCGCTGTCGCTCCGCTCCCGATATTGTTCGGCAATGTCGCGTTGACAGGGACAATATAACCTCCGGAAGTAACGACATTCAAGATCAATGCCCCGCCGGCAGAAATCGGATCCAGACTGTCGGTTGGAGTAATTGTACCAAGTGTCCAATTGGCTGTTTCAAAAATGGTATGAGGTATGCAGGCTGGCGCGGTCTTAAATGTCTTGATATCGGAAGTGGTTAGATGAGCGCAGGTGTCGCTGGCCTCGACCTTCCAATAAAAATTCGTGTTGCCCACCAGAGCTTCGGCCGGCAATAAAGTATATTCACTGGCGGTCAAGCCGGATTTATCGATCACAGGTGTATTAAAGCTGGGATTATCAGCGACAATTAATCTATAGGTCACGGCATCTCCGGCGTCGGGATCGGTCGAATCGGTCCAGTCAAGCTTGGGGGTCGTCGAAACATTGACCACTCCGTCCAGCGGCAAGAGTAAATTAAAAGTGCTGGGCGAATTGGTGCAAACCACCGGCAGAGCGGTTATAAAATGAAAGACTTGCGGGGTTGATTGAACGATGGTCGGGCACTTGTCCTGCGCGGCCACGCCGAAATAATAATCTTTGCCGGTCAAGAGCTGTTCGGCTGGTGTAACCTGGTACTGGTTGTCCGTCAGGTTGGATTTATTGATCACGCATTGGGTCAAGATATTGTCGGTGCAAACTTTCAGCTGATAGGTAACGCCGTCACCAAAGTCGCTGTCGCTGGAAGCTTGCCAGATGACTAGCGGTTGGATGGAAACGCCGGTCACGTTATTGGCCGGCGATTGCAGATCAAAAGCCGCCGGGGCCTGGCTGCAGTAATTAAAACCGGCTTCTTCGGTCAGCGCGTCATGAGCGTCAAGCGCGTCGACTACATCGGCCTCAAGAGTCTCGGCGACGTCGGCCTCCTGAAGCGTTTCCGCCACGTCAGCCTCTTCAAGCGTCTCGGCGACGTCAGCTTCCTGAAGCGTTTCCGCCGCGTCGGCCTCTTCAAGCGTTTCCGTGACATCGGCATCGGTGACTTCGGGCAGGCTGGCATCGTGGATCTCTTCTGTCCCGGCATCAAACACGTCGATTAGGGTATCGGGCCGAGTATCGACCGGCGCGTCGATCGGCGGAGCGATCGGTCCGGCGTCGCCTTCCGGCGTCATCCAGTCGGCGACAACCCCGCAGTTGAGGGGCGAGGGGATTGGCGTGAATATAAAATTGTATATACTTTTCGAGACCGAACTGATATCTGACATGATTGCCTCCTGCTGGTTATTAAGAATGGCCGCATATCTATCGGGGGCTAATTTCCGAAATTTCACTCAATGTGCTAAAATACTAACCATGAAGAAAAAGCCGACCTTTTCCGGTTTCGGCAAACCGGGGGAAAAAGTCGAAGAACTGCCGGAGCAGTACCTCTTGTCCGGCAAGGGGACCGACCTCGGCTGTGTTCTCCTGGTCAACGAAGAGATCGAGCGGCCGTCACTTCTCGAACTTGAGGTCCGCGGCCAGCTCAAGCTCGGCGCCCCCTGGGCCCGCCTCCGGATCGAGGTCTTCGATAAAGGCGAACCGAACATCCCGGCGACCTCGTTCGAAGATGAGTACCTGAAAGAGGGCCTGTCGGCCGAAAATTTTAAACATTTTTCTTTTCCGATCCTGGGGATCGTCAAACACCCCGCCAAGGTCCAGATCATGGTCGTTGGCCCGTCGGAAACCGATCTTGAAATACGCCACATCCACCTTCGCTAAATTATGTTTGTGCAGCCTGCTTTATCTCTCCCTGACCGCCTGCGGGGACTCTAACGTGACCCCGGCCAAGCCTGCCGATTGCGCCACGGGCGCCTTTGTCAACGGGATGGAGAATATCGCCTCATTTGAAACGCTGATCGGCAAAAAATTGGCGGTCGTCCTTTGGTATGTTAACTGGGGTGACCCTTTCCCAAAGACGGAAGCCGACCTGGTCAGCGCCAACGGCAGCGCCCCGCTTATTACCTGGGAGCCGTGGATCACCAATGAGGCGGGGACACTTGAGGCTATCGCGTCCGGCAGTTACGAAAGCTATGTCCGCCAGTTTTTCCAGGCGGCCAAGGCTTGGGGTGGCCCGGTCTTCCTCCGCTTTGCCCACGAAATGAACGGCAACTGGTATCCGTGGGACGGGGCGCACAATGGCGGAAGCGCCGGACCGGCCAGTTATAAAAAAGCCTGGATCTACATATATGATGTTAAACAAGCGGTCGGGGCGGATAACGTCAAGCTGGTCTGGTGTCCGAACAATATTGATCAGCCGGCGGAGAGCTGGAATGCCGCGGCCAATTACTATCCGGGCGACGCCTATGTCGATTGGCTCGGGATGGATGGCTACAATTGGGGCTGGGAGCGGTGGCAGTCATTCGACGAGGTCTTTAGCGATATTTATACCAAATTGACCGCCCTCTCTACCAAGCCGCTGCTGATCGGTGAGTTTGCCAGCGGCACCAAGGAAGCGGACGAAAAAGCGGCCTGGATCACCGATGCTTTTGAGAAGATCAGGACAACTTACCCCCGGATCAAGCTCTGTTGCTGGTTCAATGTTAATAAAGAACGCGACTGGCGCCTCGATTCTTCCCCCGCCGCCGCGGCCGCCGGCAAAGCCGCCTTGCAAAACGCTTGGTTTTTAGGTAAAATATAACGTTAGTCTTTTAAACAGTCCCTTTGAGGTCGTTTAGAGAGGAATGTCTTTTTGCAACGGCCAAATAAGCATAACAATAAAGGGCTCCGCGCCAGGATCAAACAAAATAGGATCGCCTATTATTTTATCGCCCCTACGGCGCTGGCGATGCTTCTCCTCCACATCTTCCCGATCGCCCAAGGGATCTACATGGCCTTCCTCGATCTCAACCAGTTCACCCTGCAAAGGTATCTCCTGGCCCCCTTTGTCGGGCTAGACAATTTCTACGCCGTCCTGATCGACCCGGGAAGCCCGATCCGGATCGGCCTGTTCGAAGCGGTGCGCAACACGGTCATCTATACCGTGGTGGTCACTATCGGCACGCTGGTGGTCGGCATGATCGTGGCGCTCATGGTCCACCGTAATTTCTGGGGCCGCTCCATGGTCCGGACCCTCTTCATGTTCCCTTGGATCGTCCCGACCTATGTGACCGGCCTGCTCTGGGGGATCATGTGGCTGCGGGAGGGGGGGCTGGTCAATGTTATGCTGGTCGACTGGCTCCATCTCATGCCGCATAAAGTATCCTGGCTGACCGGGACCAACACCATCTGGGCGATCATCATCCCGACCATCTGGCGCTTCTGGCCCCTTTCCATGCTAATGCTCTTGGCCGGACTGCAGACCATTCCTGAAGAGCTCTACGAAGCGGCCGATATTGACGGGGCAGGGCCGTGGCGCAAGTTCTGGATGATCACCTGGCCGATGCTCCGGCCGGTCTGGTTCATCCTGATCCTCTTCGGCCTGATCTATAATACCTATTCATTTAATATCGTTATCATGATGTTCGGTTTCGGGGCCGGCTTCCCCGGAGAGTGGGGCGATCTAATGATGACCAATATCTTCCGCAATTCGTTCCAGCTCTGGAACTTCGGCACCGGCGCCGCCGCCTCAGTCCTATTATTGATCGTCATGATTGCCATCGTTAACGTTTGGTTCCGCTACTTTAAGCGGGCCGAGGAGATGTCATGATCCCGTTGCCCTATTACGTTAAAAAGCGGATCGTCAACATCATTATCAGCGCCATCATGCTGATCATGCTGGCCATCACCCTCCTGCCGGTCGGCTGGATGGTCTTCTCCTCCCTCAAGAGCTCGACCGATATCGCCATTGGCCGGGTCGGCCTGTCGCGCAACCTGGCCGGCCAGCCGGTTGTCCACTGGGAAAATTACGTTGACATGTGGAAGAACGTCAACTTTGGCCTGTATTTAAAAAATTCCCTGATCATCTGCGGCTCGACGATGGTCCTGGCGATGATCTTCTCCACTCTGGCGGCTTACGCCTTGTCGCGTTTCCGCTTTCCCGGCTCCGATCTCTTCAGTAACGCCATCCTGGCGACCCAAATGATCCCGGCCATCATGTACCTTATTCCGCTTTATATCATGTTCGTCAAGTTCACGGTCCTGACCGGGATACCGGTCAAGGGGACCTTTACCGGCATAATTTTGATCTATTCGGCCTTCTTTATCCCTTTCTCGATCTGGATCCTGCGCGGCTTTTTCGCCTCGATCCCCAAAGAGCTGGAAGAGGCGGCGTTAATCGACGGTTGTAACGCGTTCCAGGTCTTCCGGCATGTCGCCCTGCCGCTGGCCATGCCGGGGATCATCGCCACCGGCATCTACGTTTTCCTGACCGCCTGGGACGAGCTGATGTTTGCCTGGGTCCTGACCAATGCCGATACAATGACCATCCCGGTCGGCATCCGGCTCTTTGTCGGCAACTACCAGAACCGCTTTGACCTGATGATGGCCGCGGCGACCGTGGCCACCGTGCCGGTCGTCATCTTGTTCTTTATGCTCCAGAAACATATCGTCAAAGGTTTAACCGCCGGAGCGGTGAAGGGGTAATCAAATGAACATCAAACTTCAAACTTCAAACTTCCAAACAAATATCAAGAAGCAAATATCAAAGCCCAAAATTATTATGATTTGTTTGTTGGCCTTTGCCTTTTGTTTTGAGGTTGGAGGTTTGATGTTGGAAATTCCTGCGGGGGCTATGTCTCAACCCGCCGGCGGGGCGGCCAAACAGCAGGTCTTTGTCGGCGTCTTCCGCGAAGGGGCGCCGAAGAACATGAATTTTATCAAGCAATTTGAACTGCAAACCGGGAAGAAACAGGCGATGATCATGTGGTACCAAGATTGGGCCCAGCCTTTCCCGAAGGAAGATGTTTTGAATGTTGTTAACTACGGCGCGGTGCCGCATATTGTTTGGGAGCCGTGGTACTGGGGGGACAAGGAGAAGATCACGCTGGCCGATATCAGCTCCGGGAAGTGGGACGAATATCTCCGCTCCTGGGCCAAACCTATCAAGGAGATCGGCCAACCGATCTTCCTGCGGGTCGGCCACGAGTTCAATATCGAAGGTTATCCCTGGGGGATAGTCAATAACGGCAAGAACCCCGAGAATTACATTAAAGCCTTTCGCCATATCGTCGACCTCTTCCGGCGCGAAGGGGCGACTAACGTCAAATGGGTCTGGGCGCCGATGAACTATTCTTTCCCCACCGAGAGCTGGAATGACTGGGCCAAGGCCTATCCCGGCAATGATTATGTCGATTGGGTCGGCTTTGACGGCTATAACTGGGGGACGACCCAGAGCTGGAGCGATTGGCAGGTCCTCAAATACCTCTTCCGCGAGCAGGTCCGCTTGGCCCGCAAACTTTGGCCGGCCAAGCCGGTCATGATCGCCGAGTTCGCCTCGGCGGAAAAAGGAGGCAATAAGGCGGCCTGGATCAAGGAGCTCCCCGGTTACCTTAAAACGAGCATGCGCGATATCGACGCCATCGTCTGGTTCGATGAAAAGAAAGAGACCGACTGGCGGATCAATTCGACCCCCGCGGCGCTGGCCGCCTTCAAAGCGATCATGAAGGACCCGCTCTTTTCGAGCTCCGGTCCCGACCTGGCGGCTTACACCGTTTCGCCGGAAAAATTTGTCAAGAAAATTGCTACCGCCGTCAGGGCCGCAGGGGTCAAGATCGACGGGCGGCTGGACGAGTGGACAAAGGCTGTGCCGCTGGTCATGAAAGATGGAAGTTACTTTAAGGAAGGTTTGACCTGGGGCGGCCTGGCCGACCTGTCAGGCCAGGTCTATTTTATGTATGACGATCAGAACCTCTACGTTGCGGCTAAGGTCACCGACCGGGTCCCGCTGGTCAACAATAAAGAGCGGCAGGAGATCTGGAACGGCGACGGGCTGGAAGTGGTCATGAGCACCGATCCCGGCGCCAGCCAAAAGCGCGAATCATTTGAGAACGGCGATTACCAGCTCGGCTTCGGCACCGGCGATGGCCGGGACGTGAAACCGTCGATCTGGAACTGGCAGAGACGAAGAAGCCCAACGGGAAGTGAAATTTCCGTAAAAAAGGTCGATAATCCGTTAGGGTACATTCTGGAAGCAAAGATCCCCTGGAGTTTCTTCGGGACATTCGTCCCGTCGGCCGGGAGCAAGGTCGGTTTTGACCTGGCTATCGACGACGCGGACCTGACCGGCGAACGCGAGAGGCAGTTTATCTGGAATGGCGATTTCTATTTCTACAAGGACCCCGGTGTTTGGGGGGTTCTTGAGTTCAGATAAAAAGGGGGAAAGAAAATGATGAAAAGACTGATTATTGTTTCTTTGTCTTTATGTCTCTTTGTTCCGATGGTGATGGCCTTTGCCGGGCCGGCACCGAAAGCACCTGCGGCCCCGGTGGCCGAGGCCCCGGTCGCTTTAGCCGAAAAAGTTTTCCTGATCGATAATTTCGAGTCCGGCAGTATCAAGTCGCCGCGCGAGTGGTGGACCTTTGACCTGCCAAAAGTTGAGGCGGTGACTAATCAGGACCTCAAGGGCGGCAACGAACAGGTCGCTTCAGAGGTTGGTAATTTCTCCATGCTCCTTAACGGTGTGGCCAAGAACTGGTACGCCGGCGGTTGCGGCACTTATATTGCCAAGGAAGGGCAGGACCTTAGCCGCTACAGCACTTTCACCCTGGATATCTTCGGCAACGGGCCGGGTTCCGGCACGCTGAAGGTCGAACTGGCCGATGATGACAACAACAACTGGCAGGTCGAGCAGGATTCGGCCAAGAACTACGCTTTCACCAAGGATGACAAGTTTGTCTACGAGGTGAAGATCGACTGGAACGGCTGGAAGCGCGTGGCTATCCCGCTGGCCGATTTTACCGATGAGAACCCGATGGTCGGCGATGACGTCTGGAACCCGGCGCAGACCACCGGCTCCGGCGGTTTACTGCAAGTTCAGTTCGTCGCTCTGGCCATCTCGGAAAAGGGGAAGATCAACTTTAACGTTGATAACGTTTCCCTGACGACAGGCCAATAAGGAAGGGATGATGTCCAGACTGATTACTGGACTATTGTTAATAGTTTTGTTCGCCGGGACGGCCGCAGCCGAGCTGGCGCGGCCGTTCGGCGAGTTCTGGAATAACCTCAGTTATTACGATACCAATCTTGAACGGAAAGGTTTTGCCTCGCTCCTCGGCCGGTTCGAAGGGAAGGTCGGGTTGGAACTCTTTGACAGCCCCCTCCAGGTCTACGGCGCCTACTACGCGACTGCCGCCCAAAGCCAAGATTACTGGGATAACGCCGTTTATTACGGCCCCGGCCTCCGTTTCCGGCCGCTGGCCGGTTTTAAAGGTTCTGGTTGGCTGGACGAATGGCTGCCGGATGTGAAGGTCTTTTACGAGACCCTCAACTCGTCGTTCTTCAAGGACGCCGTTTCGGGCGAAGCAAATAAAAGAACTGATACCCGCTATGGTCTCGACCTCTGGCACGAGTGGAACCTCAATAATCCCGATTTGAATAACTTCTGGGGCGAGCTCTGGGCGAATTATTCGTCGCGCAGCACCAACTTCAGCTGGACCGATTTCAAAGGGACGGTCCTCTATTTCCAGCCAAAGTTGGGCCGCCATCTGGGGCGGGGGATCGAGCCCTACATCAAGGCCGATCTCACCACTTCCAGCCAGCCGGATTACTGGTTGAACGTCGCTGACTATGGCATCGGTATCCGCTTTGAGCCGTGGCGGCGCGACTATCCGTCAAACGACTCGATCCTGAAAAAGTTCAAGATGTTCGCCGAGCTCCTCTCCGTCAATTATCTCAAGGACAAACCGGCCGACCCCAACCTGACCGTCGAAAGAGACGCTCGCTTCGGCGTCGAATTCTCTTACGGCCGCTAAGATGTTCCTGGTGGTCGGCCTCGGCAACCCCGGACCGGAATACGCCGCCACCCGGCATAACCTCGGCTTCAAAGTGATCGAAGAATTGGCGGTCCGCCTCGGTTTGAAATCGCTCAAAGCAAAACACCAATCTTTAGTTGGCGAAGCCGATATAGCCGGCCATAAAGTTATCCTGGCCCAACCGCAGACCTTCATGAACAATTCCGGGACGGCGGTACAGGGTTTGCTGAACTGGCATAAGCTCGACCGGAGCTCCTTGATCGTTATCTATGACGATGTTGATCTGGAAATCGGCCAGATCAGACTGCGGGAAAAAGGGGCGGCGGGCGGACATCACGGCGTCGAATCGATCATTGCCGTGTCCGGCGGTTCAGATTTTATCCGGGTCCGCGTCGGGATCGGCCGCGAGAGCCTCTCCGGCGATGTGGCCGATTATGTTCTCCAGCGGATACCGCCGGCCGAACGGGATAGCCTGGCCGAGGCGGTCATGACGGCGGCGGAAGCGGTTGAAGCGATCATTCGGGACGGCCTGCCGGTGGCGATGAATAAGTACAATACTTAAATGCCGCTAAACGAAATCCTCAAGACCATTGAGTCCTCCCCATATTTCAAAGAGAAACTGGCGCGACTCAAAGCTGGTGACCGGACCAGCTTTTCCGGTTTGGCCGGTTCGGCCAAATCAGTTTTGGCCGCCTTACTGGCCGGGCAGGGGAAAGATCTGCTGATAGTCACGAGCAGTGCCCTGTCCGCCGAGCGTTTGGGCCGGGAGATCGAGCTTTTGACCGGGAAAATTCCCCTGGTCTTTCCCTCGCTTGATCTCCTGGAAGAAACTATTCTCCCCAGCAAGGAATTGATCGGCGAGCGGCTGGCGGTGCTCAATGCCTGGCGGGAGGGGAAGGGCTCTGCGGTCATCGCCCCGCTAAAGACGATGCGGCAAAAGACCAGCCGGGCGGTCGAGAGCCTTAAGTTATCAGGCGACCAGAATATCAGGATCGATACGCTCATTGGTAAATTGGTCGATCACGGCTACAAGCGTTTTGCTATAGTTGGGGAGAGAGGTGAGTTCAGCGTCCGGGGCGGGATCGTCGATATTTTCCCGATCAATGCCGACCGCCCCGTCCGCTTGGAGCTGTTCGAAGATAAACTGGAATCGCTCCGCGAATTCGAGCCTTTTTCCCAACGTTCGGTCAAGAAGATCAACGAGACAATCATTCTCCCCGCTTATGAAAAACCGGAGGTCAGGATCATTGACCTGGTCCCGGCGGGGGCGCTCGTCGTCCTCGACGAACCGTTGGAGCTTAATCGCCTGGCGGATGACCTGGCGGCTGTTGAGCCTCGAGTCAGGGCGGAACTTTCCACGTTCCTGGCGGCCGGGGAAGAGCCGTTCTTTACCGCCGCGCCGAGTTATCTCGGCCAGCCGGAAACCTTACCGGCCCAGGCGGTCATTGTTTCGAAGCATGCCCCCCGGCTCAAAGCGGAACTGCCGGACAAAGAGGTTTTCACCGGAGAGTTGAGGGGCGGTTTCAGCTGTCCGGGGTTAATGGTCGTGACCGACCGGGAGCTTTTCGGTGAAGAGCCGGCCAAACGGCGTCCCGGCAAGGTGGTCAAAGAAGGAGTGGCGGAAAACCTCCTGGCCGACCTGAAGGTCGGCGATTATGTCGTCCATGAGAACTACGGGATCGGGCTTTTTCAGGGGATGAACGAGCTCGAGATCGACGGGGTCAAGCAAGAATACCTGCTGATCCAGTATGATGATGAGGCCAAGCTTTACGTCCCGCCGCCCCTGGTTGGACTGGTCGAGAAATACGTCGGCGGCAAGGAGTCCCGCCCGAGACTAAGCCGCCTCGGCACCCGCGATTGGCAGAAGACCCGGACCAAGGTCAAAGAGTCGCTCCGCGACATGACCCAGGAACTGCTGCAGTTGTACGCCCTGCGCCAGAAAGTTACCGGGACCGCTTACCCGCCGGATGATATCTGGCAAAAGGAGCTCGAGGCGACCTTCCCCTATGAAGAAACTCCTGACCAGGCCAAGGCGATCGCCGCGGTCAAGGCCGACCTCGAGTCCCCCCGGCCGATGGACCGGCTGATCTGCGGCGATGTCGGTTACGGCAAGACGGAAGTGGCGATCCGGGCGGCCGCCAAAGCGGCCGCCGCCGGCCGGCAGGTCGCTTTTCTCGCCCCGACCACCATCCTGGTCGAACAGCATTACAATAATTTTAAAGAGCGTTTCAAGAACCTCCCGTATGTCGTCGAGATGCTCTCCCGTTTCCGGTCCAAGGCGGAACAGGCGGCGACGGTCAAGGCGCTGGCCGAGGGGAAGGTCGATATTGTCATCGGTACCCATCGGCTCCTCTCCAAAGATATCAAGTTCAGGGACCTCGGCTTGCTGATCGTCGACGAAGAGCAGAAGTTCGGCGTCACCCACAAGGAAAAATTGAAAAAGTTGAAGGCGAGCGTCGACGTCCTGACGCTGACCGCCACCCCCATTCCCCGGACCCTCTATTTTTCCCTCTCCGGCGTCCGGGAAATGAGCCTGATCACTACTCCGCCGGTCGACCGTTCGCCGATCCGGACCTATGTCATCCCTTTTTCGGAGAACGTTATCCAGGAAGCGATCCGGCGGGAACTGGACCGGGGAGGGCAGGTCTATTTTGTCCATAACTATGTCGAGACGATCGATGGCTTTGCCGCCAAGATCAGGCGCCTGGTCCCCGAAGCGCGGGTCGCTATCGGCCACGGCCAGATGAAAGAGGCCGAGCTGGAGAAGACGATGCTTGGTTTCCTGGCCGGGGAATATGACGTCCTGGTCTGTACTTCGATCATTGAATCGGGGTTAGATATAACCAACGTGAATACCATTTTGATCGATCAGGCGGCCCGTTTTGGCCTCTCCCAGCTTTACCAGATCAGGGGGAGGGTTGGGCGCTCGGCGGTTAGGGCATATGCCTATCTTTTCTACCAACCGGAGCGGGAGATCAGCGACGAGGCGATAGAGCGGCTCAAAGCGATCCAAGAATTTACCGCCCTTGGTTCGGGCTATAAGCTGGCGATGCGAGATTTAGAAATAAGGGGTTCCGGCAATCTGCTGGGAGCGCAGCAATCAGGGCATATCTATGAGGTCGGATTTGACCTCTACTGCGAGTTACTCGAAGAAGCGGTCCGGGAGATCAAGGGTGAGAAGGTGACGCCGCCGCGCGAAGTGGAGATCGATCTACTGGTCGAAGCCTCTATCCCGGCCGATTATGTGACTGACGAGCGCCAACGGATCGCCCTCTACCGCCGAATGAATATGATCAGCGCGGCAGGGCAGATCGCCGAGCTCAAGAACGAATTTGAAGACAGGTTTGGCAAGATTCCGCCCCAGCTGGCTACCTTATTAAGGTTGATCGAGCTGAAAACATTTGCCTTGCAGTCCGGGGTCAAAAGCGTTAAGGAAGAAGGGGGTCAGATCAGGATAGAATGGGTCGAGAAGAAGGTGAAAGTGATCGCGGCGAGAGGGGACAAGATCAGGAGCGCATCGCTAAGTATTGCTGGATGATGTTCTGATCGCGGACGATGACCATCGGCTTCCCCTTGGGTGTTTTGATGACCAATTTATCCGGAGTAACTTCAACATTCCCCGTGCCGGAATCCTGGCTGGAGGTCTGCACCAAATAATTGATCACCAGGAGCTTCAAGATCTCTGGGTTGAGCTTGTCGCCGACAAAGACCATCGGCTCGACCGTGAATTCAGTATGGCGGGCGGCGATGACCGAGGCGTTACCGCTCCGGCGCCATAATTCCTTTAACAATCCTTCAAGTTTTTCTAAAGCGCTTTGTTCCATTGTTGTTCTCTTATCCTAAAGCCTGGTTTTCCTGGTGCAGGGCTTTGGCGGCCGCGGCAATATCTTTAAGGCCGGCTGCAGAGGCGAGAGAGAAAATGACCTGAGCGATCGAGCCGCATTGCTGAAAAGTCGCGGCAGATTCGTTGTGCTCCGGACGCTCCGGGGTAAGGACCAGTGGCTGTGGGTTGATCGCCTGCGGCGAGATCTGGGCGACATCGGTCGGGGCCGGCTTGGAAATTAGCCGCCTGGTGACCCGGTTCTCCGGCGAGATTTTAGCCTGATCGATGACGCCAATCTTGACCTTATTTATATAATCAGCTGTTGCGCCTATGGCCATCTTATGCTTCCCATCCTAATTTTCCCGCTTTCAGGTCACGCTTGACGATCGAGGCGAGCTGGGGTAATTCCTTCGGCTGGAGGCCGAAGTTCAGGTTAAAATACTTGACGACTTGCTCCGCTTTGATCTGCGGGTTGATATGGGCTTTGTCGTCGGTAATGACCGGCTGGCCGTCGATCCTAAGCGCCCCCAGGATGTCGATGACCTCCATTGGGGAACTAAGCCCGAGCGCTTTCAGGTCGGGGCCGCCGCTATTGCTTTGTATAGGTCCTACTGCCATGTTGTTTTTTTACGCTCTCCTCTTCACTCTTATTATCGTGGTTTGAGGGGTAAAACTTGCATCCTCACCCCCCTCTCCATTTGCCCCTAACCCCTCTCTCCCCTTCCACCTTAATAAGGGGGAAGGGGATGGGGGATAGGGGTGGGCCAGGGAGAATGCTATAATAAAGCCATGCCAAAAACAGGCCAAAAATTCGAGGATCTGGTCGGGATAGTCAAAAAACTCCGGAAAAAGTGCCCCTGGGACAGAGAGCAGACTATCGAGTCGCTCAAGCCCTACCTGGTCGAAGAGGTCTATGAGGCGCTTCAGGCGATCGATGATAAGGATTACGCTAAACTGGGGGATGAGGTTGGGGATATGCTCCTCCACGTTGTGATGCTCTCGGTCTTTGCCGCGGAGGATAAGCTGTTCAATATTAACGATGTCATCGAATCGATCTCCGCCAAGATGGTCCGCCGCCATCCTCACGTTTTCGGGACGAAGAAAGCCAAGACGAAAGAAGAGGTTTGGGCGAAGTGGGAAAAGATCAAGCAAAGCGAAAGAAAGGTACCTGGTACCAGGTACCCGGTACCAGGGGAGAGGAAAGGGATGTTGGATGGGATACCGAGGGCTTTGCCGGCACTTTACCGGGCGGATAAAGTCCAGAAACGGGTGGCCAGGGTTGGGTTTGACTGGGATCAGGTGGCGGGGGCTTGGGAAAAAGTTCATGAAGAGCTAGATGAAGTTCATGAACTTTTAACTTCAAACCTCAAACATCAAACATCCAAACAAAAGGCAAAGGACAAATTACCAAGGATCAAAGAGGAGATTGGGGACCTGCTTTTTGCGATCGTGAATGTCGCCAGGAAGCTCGACCTGAATGCCGAGGAAGCGTTGCAGGGGGCGAACAATAAGTTCATCCGCCGCTTTGCCCGGATCGAAACAGAGCTGGCCAAGCGGCCGCTGACCGTGGCCGAAATGGACGATCTATGGGCCCAGGCCAAAGCCGCCGAAAAGTGATATAATGATACCCTCACCCCCTTAATCCCCCTCTCCCGGAGGGAGAGGGGGAAATAAAATGATTTTGTCGAAGCACCCTCTCCCTTTGGGAGAGGGTGAATACTTTGCCCTAGCGGGTGAGGGGATTAGGAAAACAAATGAAAACTAACTGGCGTAATATTTTGACTTATCTGTTGCTGATAATGATCGGCCTGGCGATCGTCGCCCCGCTCTTTTCCAATGAGCCCAAGGTTAAAGAGGTCTCTTTTTCCGATTTCCTCAATTATGCCGATAAGGCCCAACTGGCCAAGGTGACCGTCGCCGGCGATATCATTTCCGGCGAGCTGATGAACAAGAGTAAATTCCGCACCCGGGCGCTTAACTACCCCAATCTGGTCCCGATGCTTCGGGAGAAGGGGGTGGCGATCAGCGTCGAAGCCCCGCTCGAATCGAACTGGTTCTGGAACCTGATCATCCAACTCCTCGTTCCGGTCGCCTTTTTTGCCGTTATCTGGTGGCTGATGATCCGCCAGGCGCAGGGGGCTAATTCGCAGGCGATGCAGTTCGGCCGGGCGAACGTCAAGCCGCTGTCGGGAAAGTTCAACATTACTTTTGCCGATGTCGCCGGCGTGGACGAAGCGAAGGAAGAGCTGAAAGAGATCGTCGAGTTCCTCAAGACGCCGGCGAAGTTTCAGGCGCTGGGAGCCAAGATCCCCAAAGGGCTTCTGCTGATGGGGCCGCCCGGGACCGGTAAAACCTTGCTGGCCAGGGCGATCGCCGGCGAAGCCGGGGTCCCTTTCTTTTCGATCTCGGGCTCCGACTTTGTCGAAATGTTCGTCGGCGTCGGCGCCTCGCGCGTCCGCTCGATCTTTGACCAGGCGAAAAAACAGACCCCCTCGATCATCTTTATGGACGAGATCGACGCCGTCGGACGCCACCGCGGGGCGGGACTGGGGGGCGGGCACGACGAGCGGGAACAGACCCTCAATCAGCTGTTGGTCGAGATGGACGGTTTCGACCCGAAAACCAATGTCATTGTCATTGCCGCGACCAATCGGCCGGATATCCTCGACCCGGCGCTCCTTCGTCCGGGGCGGTTCGACCGGCAGATCGTCCTCGATAAACCGGACCTCAATGGGCGCGAAGATATTCTCAAAATACATGCCAAAGGGAAACCGTTGGCGGCCAATGTTGACCTGAAAATAGTCGCCCGCCGCACCCCCGGGTTTACCGGTGCCGACCTGGAAAATGTCCTGAACGAGGCCGCCATTCTCGCCGCCCGGGCCGACAAAAAAGAGGTGGCGATGGACGAAGTGGAGGAGGCGGTCGACCGGGTGATGGCCGGACCGGAGAAAAAGAGCCGGGTCATCTCCGACCGGGAAAAACAGATCATCGCCTACCACGAGGTCGGCCATGCCGTCCTTTCCCAGGTCTTGCCCAACGCCGACCGGGTTCACAAGATCTCTATCCTGCCGCGCGGGCTGGCCCTCGGTTATACCCTGCAATTGCCGCTGGAAGATAAATATCTGGTGACCCGTGGCCAGGCGGTTGACCAGATCACCGTTCTCATGGGCGGGCGGGTGGCGGAAGAGCTCTTCTTCAACGAAGCGACCTCGGGGGCGCATAACGACCTGGAGCGGGCGACTGACCTGGCCAAGCGGATGGTCACGGAATTCGGCATGTCGGCGCTGGGGCCGCGCACCTTTGGGCGCCAGGACCGGCAGATCTTCCTGGGCCGGAGCATGGGGGAAATGAAAGATTACAGCGAGCAGACCGCCGACGAGATCGACCACGAGATAGAAAAGATCATCAACGATTGCCACGCCCGGGCCAACACGGTCCTTGGTAAGAACCGAGCGAAAATGGAAGAGATCGCCAAGGTCCTGATCGAAAAAGAGACGCTGGAGAATATCGATCTCGAGACGGCGCTGAAAGGGCTCAATGCCTAAGATCATTGCTTGTGTCCCCAATTTTTCAGAAGGGGTCGAGCTGGAGCTGGTTGAAGAGATCGTCGCCGCCATCAAGGCGGTGCCGGTGATCGACCTCCATTCCGATCCGGACCACAATCGTTCGGTTGTGACCATGGTCGGCGAACCGGACCAGGTCCGGCAGGCCGCTTTTGAACTGACCGAGCGGGCGATGCAGTTGCTCGACGTCAATAACCACGCCGGCGCCCATCCTTTTATCGGCGTGGTCGATGTCATTCCCTTTGTCCCAATCAAGGGTTGTAAGATGAAGGACGCCGTCGAATTGGCCCATAAGCTGGGGGAAGAGCTCTGGAAAAAATTGTCCCTGCCGGTCTTCTTTTACGGCCAGGCGGCCAAGATCAAAGAACGGAAAGAGCTCCCTTATGTCCGCCAAGGGGGTTATGCCGCCCTAAAAAGAGAGATCGGCCAGCCGCACCGCAAGCCCGATGTTGGCCGGGGGTTGCACCCTACGGCCGGAGCGGTCGCGGTCGGAGCCAGGAATTACCTGATCGCTTTTAACGTCAATCTAAAGAGCAATGATCTGGATGTTGCTAATTCTATTGCCCAGAACATCAGGGAGAGTAGTGGCGGGCTCCCTGGGGTACGGGCGATCGGTATTGATCTGGCCAGCCGGGGGCTCACCCAGGTCTCGATCAATATCGTCGACCACGAGAAAACCTCGCTGAAGAAGGCGTTTGATGAGGTTCACAAATGGGCCAAGGAATATAAGGTCAAAGTAATCGAGTCAGAAATTGTCGGTTTAATACCGGCTTCAGCCGCCTTTGAAGGGATGAAAGAGTATCTTAAATTAAGGTCACTGAATAAGAATATGATACTCGATACTTATCTGTAATTAAGGATGTCCTTAAGGATTAATTAGCAGTTTTAATTCTAAAATAATCGATGTAATTTCCTTGATTTTTGTTATCGATAAAGTATTTGTATTAAACGCAGGGGCCAGCTCGTTTGTTAGTCTCAATAAACTTTCCGCCTTTTCTTTGTCTCCAGGTTTTAACCCTTTCCTGCCCAATATTTCATTGATGCGCATTCTGATCCCGGCTATCAAAGCTTGATTATGCGGCTGGCGCATTCTAATCTTAAGATTTTCAGGATTAATCTTTTTCTTTAAACCAATACCGCCCCCTTCGCCCTTGATCAGATGTTTTATCGCCCAAACCCAAGCCGCGCTGTCTTCCTCTGTCCATTTATTTTCCGCCGGTTTGGCGTCCTCTCTTTTTGGCTTCTTTGCTTCGCTCGCATCCGCTTTAAACTCGATCTGATACGCTTCGCTTGAGTTTAATCCGTCATACCGATATATTTTTACTCCCCCCATAAAATCTTTGAATATTTTTTTCAATTCGTTCATCACCTTTGGATGGATCGAAGGAGCCACAATCCGATATTCGATTTCTTTTATTGCCCCGCTTTTTAATGCCGCGGCATATTTTCTGGCCTGGCTGATGAACTTGTTTATTCTTGATCTTTCCGCTTCTTCGATCTCCCCGGTCTGCATCCACCGGAAACTAAAACAGCTCTTTATCTCTATTATTCCTTTTTTGGAGTTTCTATAGCCGTCCGCGATTAATTTTTCTCTGGTTCTTCTTGGGGCGTTTCCATTTATGTAATAGCCCCCTCCTTCTTGCCTGGCGACCTCTGCCGGATAATAACCTATTTCCCCCAGATCTTTCCCGGCTTCCGTCAAAGTAGAACCATCACCTTCTTCATTCAGGATATTGGCGAGGAAAATCATTTCATAAGCCGCGCCTTCTGGTCCAAAGTCATGCGGATTGCTGGCATCCCTTGCTGAGACTCTATCCAGCAATCCATTCAGCCCTTTAATTTTTCTTCTTAATAATTCATTTGCGGCGGTCATGGCTTTTTCACCCAGAGGCGTCCCGTTTAAGGGGCTTCCCTCAATAAACTGCCGAATTGTATCTTCATTGATTTCCAATCTGGCTGGCGCAAGAGCTGAAGCAGGGGCAGGAGAAGGGACTGGCATTGGAGAAAGAACTGGTGGTGGAGAAGGCAACACGCCGCCAGGAGTCACAACAATATCCTTTGGCTCCGGCGAATTAACAGGAACGTCTTCTTTTAAATATTCAAGTTCCGGCCCAACCGCGGATCTGATCTTCTCTCTTTTTATCACGACATCCTTGGCTATTCTAAATTGAGCGGCAAGGTCCGATAGGGCCTTTATATTCCCTGTATTTAATTTTGTCAGCAGGATGTGAACAATGACGCTGCTTTCTTTATCCGGGCTTTTGTTTGTATACTTTTCGATATCAGATGCTAATTCATTGAAAATTTCGGTCTCTGAACCGGGGGTGGCTTGGCTCCTTAATGAATCAACAAAAGCAGAGAGCGGGACTGAAATAAGGCCGACATTGACTTTTTCAATCGGGTGCTCAGTTTTTTCTACTTCAATATCGAGAGACGACAAAATTAATTGGCGAACCCCGTTTAATCTCCTGGCAATATTATTATAAAGATCAATAGGTTGATAATCGGTCGGGAAAATCCCCTCCTTAACCTGTCCCAAAGCGCGCAGTTCAAGCTCGGCGGCTCTTAGCCGCAGATTAGCGCTATCTTTAATTTCAGAAGATTCAACTTCTCCCGATGCCCTGGCATGACTTTCAAGGGTTTGAGATAAGTTTTTTATTTTGTCTATTTCAAAACCGGAGATTGCAGACAAGACAGGGAGAACAACATCACTTTGAGTTTGTGCCGCCGAAAGCAGTTGTGCCCTGAAAAGCGTTTCATTTACGCGGAAAATATCAGCTAAAGCTGCCGGCGCCCCTCCCGCCGGAGTGGAGCAGAACACTTTTACTGCGATTGATCTTGCGTTTTCAGGCTTTGCCTGCCAGCTTCTCAACCTTTGCGCTATCTTTTCACTAATTACCATACAAGTAATTATCCGCGCAGAATCAAGAAAATTTCACTGCTTCGCTGATTTTGCTGATTTTGTGATAACATATTCATGATACTCGATACTTATATGTAATTGGAGCTGCTGAAAACCTCAGCAGGAAACCTGCGACTAAACGTCGCGGTTTACTGCATAAATTAAATTTTTATAAGTGCCGCCGGGTGCTTTGGCAACGATTTGACCGGTTTTTTCTTTACTAATTAATGTTTTGGCGGGCAATGAGCAGCCAAATAGTTCCTGGCCTTCTATCAGTTCTATAGATTCTTTTTCTCCGGCATCGTTAAAATGAACATAGGCGTTTCTAAGTTCAAAGGTTCTCCCCCAAATATTGACCGCGACTGGTAGCGGCTCCCACTCATGGTGGCTACGATGATAATGCGCCATTTGGATCTTCCCAGAAGGGGAAAAATCGACAGTCATCGATTCGCTAAAATGTTCTCTGCCGATCGTTTTCCCATCTTTTTCAACGATCTGAATCGCTTTCGCGTATTGTTGGTCCCGGTCAAACCAGACCGGCGTTCCGGCAGGATATTCAATGCCGTAAAATATTTGAGGCTGTTTGAGCGTCGCCTGATAAAGTTTCCCATCGGTAAAGATGGCGACGCGAGTGCTGGCGGGAAGATCTATTGTCCCGAATCGTGCGGGGCGGGAAAGCTCAGCAGAAAATAAACCTAGTTGGTCAAATTCAACTTCCATCCCTTTGCGAAGATTTAATAAGACGCAGTCCTCTGCCAGAATCCCTGTCTTTATCTTTTTAGATCCACCATGACCGGCATAATAAGTAACTTCAGAGAAAAACAGTGTTTCATCTCCAATTTTAATGGAGGTTGCAAGCCGGGTTGGCGAAGGGACTTCCCTTGCCTGAGCGGCTGATCCGCTTTGCTTTCGGCGGCCTGCTATTACTTCCGGGCGACGCAAAACTTCGCCTCTTCCAATATCTTTAAATCCCGGTTTCTGGACCTTGATAACGTGCCATTCACTTTTAACAAAACGTCCGGGTGCGGGAATGATTTCTTCGGAAGCCGTGACGATAACATCCGCTCCCAGATCGGCAATCCTTTCCCCCGGCGGCGGCTCAAACGGTTCGACCGAGGCAAGCTCCCGTAACAGAGGCGACAACGATTTTCGATGTGAGGTTTTCAGTAGCTGGTCCACGAGAAACACCCGATCGTAAGTGTCTAAAAGCTCACCGGAAAGAATACGTCCTTTTTCACTCTCATCACGAATCATTCTGTCGAGATACGCTTCCGCGTGCGAACACTTCCAGAAGGCTGACTGTAAGGCGGGATCCTGCCGCAGTCCCTGAACTGTTGATAACAACTCCCGGAGAATTTTGGAACTTGCCGATGCCGGTTTCGAGGACGCAGGAATCGGCTTGGTTGGAGCTGGTACTGCGACTGGTGCTACTTGAGTCGGCTTTGGCAGTGGGGGGGGAGTTTCTGGTCTCAAGGGAGGGGAAGCCTCGGTATCATGTATACTTTCGAATAATTCGTCGGCTTGCTGTATAGCAATTTGATGCCTAGAGTTTCCACTAGACCGTTCAGGTTTTAGCGGTTCTCTTATGGTTGTGGGCGTAACTGCTATTCTTGGGGTTACAGGCTTGGTTGATAGAGGGACTTCCCTCGCTGGAGTTACTTGAGCTGGCTTTGGGAGCGAAGGAGGAGTAACCGGCCGAGCCGGTGATGCAGCCGGAACTATTGCCCTTGGTTGTGAGGCGGTTAGTACGGGAGCCGCTTTCGTCGCCAGCGGGCTTGGTGTGACGATTGGTCTATGCGGAGGAGCGATTGGGCCTGGCGCTGGTTTGGGTGGTTCTGCTTTATCTAGCTTTTCGATTATTTCTTTGGCCGTCCAATGTCCCGGCCTGTCTTCTGCCGCTAATAGTTCAAGCCCAAATCGAGCGGTTTCTTTCATTGCTTCAGGATAAACATCTTCCATAACTGGCAAGAAAATGAATTTGGCAATATCACCAGATTCATAACGAAAAGCTTTAGGATCGTTTTCCAGGTGGACAACTAAATGGTTCAAGTCCCCCTGTTCGATTTTCCCGGTAATGGCTTTATCGCACAAGGACTTAATGTTAGGCGCGCTGACCCGATAATATCTTTCCTTTAAGGCGCCAACTTGCGGACGGATGCCGGTAATTTTGTCCATGTTATTATTTTTACCTCTTACCTTGTTATCCGCGCATATACAAGGAAATTTATTTTTATTTTCCAACAGGCTTACGAAATATAATAGAAGCTGAAACAATCATTTCAATGCTGTCCCTTTCTGGCAAGTCAGCAAAAACAATATGCGGTTCTACAGATGTGTTATTTTCGCCTTGAAAACCCTTGAAATGCTGGAAATGCTCGTTTAAAGCCGATATCAATAGTTGTCCGTCTTCGCGACTAAGTAAAGTATCATCAACATATCTTTTTAGTATTTCAGAAGCTATTGGGATCGGAATGTCGGCGAGTCCGCTTAAAAAACGTTTCGTTATCCCTATGTGGTCTACAGAAGAAAGTAAGGCGAAGTCTATTTCAAAAGGCGCAGGCGACGCTTTTGCTGGTCGAACTTCCGGCGCCGGCTGAGCGGCTGGCACGGGAGACGCCTTAGTCGCCAGTGGGCTTGGCGTAACGATTGGCCTTTGCGGGGGAGCGATCGGTCCAGGCGTCGGCTTAGGAAGTTCCGGCCTTTGTGGCTCAAATTTATTGATCACCAGTTCTATTCCCTTCCTATCCTCGGGGATTACTCTTGCCGCCATAAATTTAAGCCCATCAATGGCTATTTTTTTCATCTCAAGAGAATATTCTTCGCCATCTAAAACCGGCAGAAAGATGAACTGGACAATGTCTCTATTCTCCTGACGATTGAAGGCGGCTGGATTATTTTTTAAATGGGTAATTAAATGATCCAAATTTTCTTGTTTTAATTCCCCTTTAATTGCTTTTTGAGAAAATAAATTGATATCCGGCCTTGTTTTTATATAGTTGGCAGTTCTTTTAGCTGGATCAAACCAAATTGGCATAGTAATTTCCCCCTGACTTGTTATCCGCGCAGATTCAAGGGAATTTCACTTATTATGGGAAATATTCGTGTTATAATTAACAAATAAGGGGGGTGTTAAGCTTGAACAAATATAGGTTTCCGGTTCTGATTGAACAGGATGAAGACGGCATTTACATCGCAAAAGTTCCCGACTTAAAAGGTTGTCACAGCCAGGCAAAAACACTTGAGGAACTTGATAAAAGGATTAAAGAAGCGATTGGGCTTTGTTTAGAGATTGAATATAAAGACAAAGAAATTCAAATTCCGCAAAATCTTTTCATCGGTTCCTATCAGCTTGAGGTCGCCAGATGACAAAGCTAGCGGTCGTTCCTCCAGAAAAATTGAAGAATACGATCGGTTGAGGCAAGAAGTCTGATATTTAAATGGACCAAGAACTCTCTAAAATTTATAACCCCGCTGAAGTCGAGCAAAAGTGGTACGAATATTGGGAAGGGGCGGGCCTTTTCAAGCCGGTTGCTGGGGACTGGGGGCCGGGAGCCGGTAAGACCTTCACGATCGTTATTCCTCCGCCGAACGTGACCGGTTCCCTCCACATGGGGCATGCCCTTAACAATTCGATCCAGGACCTGCTAATCCGCTATAAACGGATGCAGGGCTTTCAAACGCTCTGGGTGCCGGGGACCGACCACGCCGGGATCGCTACCCAAAACGTCGTCGAGCGCGAGCTGAAAAAAGAGGGGAAGAAGAAAGAGGACTTAGGCAGGGAGAAGTTTGTCGAGCGGGTCTGGGAGTGGAAAAAGGAATACGGGGGCCGGATCACCCGGCAGTTAAGGCGTCTTGGCGCTTCCTGCGACTGGTCGCGGGAACGGTTTACCATGGACGAGGGATTGAATCGCGCGGTCAAGCGCCACTTTGTCCAGCTTTATAACGAAGGGTTGATCTACCGGGGGAAACGGACGATCAACTGGTGCCCGCGCTGTCAGACCGCACTGTCCGACATCGAAGTCGAGCACGAGAATAAGAAATCTTCGCTCTGGTACATCAAGTATCCTATAAAATCCGAAATCCTAAATCCTAAATCCGAACAAGGAATTAATTATCTAATTGTTGCAACCACTAGGCCGGAGACGATGCTGGGAGACACGGCGGTCGCCGTTAATCCGAAAGATGAACGCTACCGGCACTTCTGGGGGAAAACGATCGAGCTCCCGCTGGTCGGGCGCCATATCCCGATCATCCAGGATGACTTTGTCGACCCGGCCTTCGGGACCGGAGCGGTCAAGGTGACCCCAGCGCATGATCCGAACGACTATGAGATGGGAGTTCGTCATAACCTGCCGTTCATCAATCTCCTGACGCCGGACGCTAAGGTCACTTTGGCCGAATTCGCCCCGGAAGAGCGGACAAGGTTGACTGAGCTGGAAGGGCTCGACCGGTACAAGGCGCGCGAGAAGGTCGTCGAATTGCTGCAAGCCGGCGGCTTCTTGGAGAAGATCGAGGATCACGACAACTCGCTCGGCCACTGCTATCGCTGTCAGACGGTCATCGAGCCGTATCTTTCCGACCAGTGGTTCGTCAAGGTCGGCCCCCTGGCGGCCAAGGGGATCGTGGCGGCGGAAAAAGGGGAGGTCAAGTTTGTCCCCGAGCGGTGGACCAAGGTTTATCTCCAGTGGATGACCAATATGCGCGACTGGTGCATCTCGCGTCAGCTTTGGTGGGGGCACCGGATTCCCGCCTATTACTGTAAATCCGAAATCCTAAATCCTAAATCCGAACAATGTAGTGAAATAATTGTATCGGAAGAAAAGCCGGAAAAGTGTCCGAAATGCGGCGGGACAAACATAGTCCAGGATGAGGATGTGTTCGACACTTGGTTTAGTTCGGCACTTTGGCCATTTTCAACGTTAGGTTGGCCGGATAAAACGGAAGACTTGAAAACTTATTACCCGACCGATGTCCTGGTGACCAGCTATGACATCATCTTCTTCTGGGTAGCGCGGATGATCATGGCCGGGATCCATTTTATGGGGAAAGTCCCCTTCCACACCGTCTATTTCAACGCCCTGGTCAAGGATATCCACGGTAAGAAGATGAGCAAGTCGTGGGGGAACGTGATCGACCCGCTGGAAGTGATCGATAAAGCCGGGGCAGACGCCCTCCGCTTTGCCTTTATCTCCCTGATCACCGGGCAGGGGCAGGACGTTAAGCTTTCGGAAGACAAGATAACTGAAGCGAGGAACTTTGCTAATAAGATATGGAATGTCAGCCGGTTTGTGTTGATGGGAGCCGGAGCTAATGTAGAGGCGGTCTTTAGACCGCCATTAAATGGCGACCTAAAGGTCGCCGCTACATATTTAGAACTGGCCGACCGCTGGATCCTATCCCGCTATAACCAGACGATCAAACAGGTGACCAAGAATATTGATGCGTACGAGTTTGGGGAAGCGGCCCGGGCCCTTTACGATTTCATCTGGTCGGAATTGTGCGATTGGTATGTGGAGATCGCCAAGGTCAGACTCTACGGCGAAGATCCTAAAGCGAAACAAGCTGTGCTGGCAGTTCTCTTATCGGTCCTGGAAGGAACGCTCAAATTGCTTCATCCCTTTATGCCATTTATTACTGAAGAGCTTTATCAGAAGCTTTCTCCGAAATCAGAACTCAAAACTCCGAACTCGATCATGCTTGAGCATTGGCCCGAAGCCGACGAGAAGGTTATCGATGTTAAGGTAGAGGCAGAAATGGGGAGAGTGATGGAGCTGGTCCGGGCGGTCAGAAATATCCGGGCCGAGTTCAACGTACCGCACGGGACCGAAGTGGCGGTGACTATCGTTTCCACGCAAACGGTATCGGAGCCGTATCTTAAAGCTCTGGCTAAAGTCGGCAAGATAGAATTGGTCGCTAGTTTAAAAGAGAAACCCAAACAATCAGCGTCGGCTGTTATTTCCGGAGCGGAGGTTTACGTCAACCTGGCCGGCCTGATCGACCCGGCCAAAGAGAGCGCCCGGTTAACCAAAGATAAAGAGAAGCTGGAGGGGGAACTGGTCAAAATCGACGCCCGCCTCAAAGATCATAACTTTCTCTCACGTGCTAATCCGGAGTCGGTAGCAAAAGAACGGGAAAAACAAGTGGAGTACGCGACCCGGGTCAAGCTACTGGCCGAACGACTGGTCGCTTTGAGCTAACCCTGTTCCTTGTCGGAGCGGAGCGGTTCCGTGACCCGGCTGATCCGCTTGATCTCTTGCGCCTTGCCGGTTACCGTGTCGACCCGGACCAGGACCGCGTTGAATAACCCCGGACCTTCTTCCGTCGGCGCGAACTTCTCCGGCAACTGCGTCGTGAAACGCTTGAGGATCTGCTCTTTATTCATCCCGATGATCGATTCCTGCGCGCCGACCATGCCGACATCGGAGATAAAGGCGGTGCCGCCGGTGAGGACGCGTTCATCGGCCGTCATGACATGAGTGTGGGTGCCGACCACGGCCGAGACCTTACCATCCAGAAAATAACCCATGGCGCATTTCTCCGAGGTTGCTTCGGCGTGGAAATCGACCAGGATGATCTTGGTCTGCTCACGGAGCTTGGAAATGAGCCGCTCGGCCACCTGGAAAGGACAATCCAGGCACTGCATAAAGACCCGGCCGAGCAGGTTGACTATCCCGATCTTCACCCCCTGGCAATCGAGGAGGAGATGGTCCGCTCCCGGAGTGCCGGCAGGATAGTTGGCCGGCCGGACCATTTGGTTCAGGGCCTCGATCTTCGTGACGATCTCTTTCTTCTCCCAGACATGGTTCCCCATGGTGATGGCGTCGACCCCGAGGTCGAGCAGTTCGTGGTAGATCTTTTCGGTGATGCTGTAACCGTGGGCCGAGTTCTCGCCGTTAACGATCACAAAGTCGACGGCGTACTCGCTCTTGATCTCGGCCAGGAGACGCTTCAAGACCTCCCGGCCATAGGCGCCGACCAGATCACCGATAAACAGTAAATTAAGCTTACTTGGCGACATCCGATGCCCTGGTCTCCCGGATGACGGTTACCCGGACCTCGCCGGGATATTCCATTTCGGCCTCGACCTTCTTGGCGATGTCGTGGGCCAGCTTGACGGCGGCGTCGTCGCTGATCCGGTTCGGTTCAACGATGACCCTGACCTCGCGGCCGGCGGAAATAGCGTAAACTTTCTCCACGCCGTCAAACGATTTGGCGACCGCTTCCAGTTTCTCCAGCCGCTTGACGTAGGCTTCGAGCGTGTCGCGGCGGGCGCCGGGCCGGGCGGAGGAAATAGCGTCAGCCACCTGGACGAGGATCGCTTCGACGGTGCGCGGCTCCACGTCGCCGTGGTGCGCCTCGATGCCGTGGATCACTTCCGGTGTTTCGCCGGCTTTTTCCGCCAGCATCACGCCGAGGCGGGTATGCGTCCCTTCGCTTTCCATGTCGACCGCCTTGCCGATGTCATGGAGGAGAGCGGCGCGCTTGGCCAGGTTAACATTGACCCCGAGTTCGGTGGCGAGCATGCCGGCGAGATGGGCCATTTCGACCGAATGCCGGAGGACGTTCTGCCCGTAGGATGTCCGGTAATGGAGCCGGCCAAGGAGCTGGATGAGGACCGGCGGCAGGCCGTGGACACCAGTTTCCATGGCGGCTTGCTCACCTTTCTCCCACATGGCCGCTTTCAGTTCCGCGCGCGCTTTTTCCACCATCTCTTCGACCCGGGCGGGATGGATCCGGCCGTCGGCGATCAGCTTTTGCAGGGTGATCTTGGCTGTTTCCCGGCGGAGCGGGTCAAAGCTCGAGAGGAGAACCGCTTCCGGGGTATCGTCGACGATCAGGTCGACGCCGGTCTGCGTTTCGAAGGCGCGGATGTTGCGCCCTTCGCGGCCGATGATCCGGCCTTTCAGGTCGTCGCTCGGCAACTCGACGAGCGAAGTGGTCGTTTCGACCACCACGTCGACGGCACAGCGCTGGATGGCGGTCGCCAGGATCTCGCGCGCCCGCTTCTCCGACTCTTTTTTGATCTCTTCTTCGTTGGCCCGGATCCGCTTGGCCGCTTCGGCTTCCAGTTCCTTATCTAACCGGGACAACAATTCCTGTTTCGCCTCTTCCCGGGAGAGGGCGGCGACTTTTTCCAACTCGATGACCAGCTGGTCACGGATCTTCTGCAATGCTTCTTTCAGCTTGATGAGCTCTTCTTCCGCCCGCTTGATCGTCTTTTCGCGGCCTTCGAAGTTCTTCTCTTTGTTCTCTAAATGGTCTTCACGCGACTGGATGCGGCGCTCCAGAGTGGTTAGCTCGTTTTTGCGCTCCTTAGAGTCCCGCTCGACCTCGGCCTTCATCCGGATCAATTCGTCTTTGGCCTCGACCCGTGCCTCCCGGGCTAACCGTTCGGCGTCTTTCTTGGCGTCCTCGATCAGCCGCTTGGCAGTTTCCTCGGCGATGCGGACCTTTTGCTCCGACATCTGGCGGCGAATAGCCAGATAGGCTATCCCCAACCCGAAGATGACCAGCGCGCCGATGACAATATAACTGACGATATACATTTCCATTTCACGAGCCCCCTTTCAGCCCTCACCCCCTGACCCCCTCGCCCGGTCGGGGAGGGGGAGCAGGGAGTAATGGGTTTACTACTGAACGATGATCTTCTTTCTGATCTCCCCTTCGATCTTGTTAGCCAGTTTGGTGTTCTCTTTAAGAAAACTGATCGCGCCGTCAAACCCCTGTCCGAGCTTCTCGCCGCCGTAGTTGTACCAGGAGCCGCTCTTCTCGATCAGCCCCAGGTTGAGCGCCTGGTCGATGATGTCGGCTTCGCGCAACAGGCCCACGCCGTGGATCAGGACAAAGCTCCCTTCGCGGAAGGGTGGGGCGACCTTATTTTTGACCACTTTGACCTTGACCCGGGTGCCGATGATCTTGTCGTTCTCCTTGATCTTCTCGGCCGCGCGGACGTCGAGCCGGACCGAAGAGTAGAACTTGAGCGCCCGGCCGCCCGGGGTCGTTTCCGGATTGCCGAACATGACGCCGATCTTCTCGCGGAGCTGGTTGATGAAGATCATCACGGTCTTCGACTTGGAGATGACCGCGGTCAGTTTGCGCAGCGCCTGCGACATCAGCCGCGCCTGCAGTCCCATGACGGCGTCGCCCATGTCCCCCTCAATTTCGGCTTTCGGGACGAGGGCGGCCACCGAGTCGATGACGATGACGTCGATCGCTCCGGAGCGGATCAAAGTCTCCGCGATCTCCAGTGCCTGCTCGCCGTAATCCGGCTGGGAGATCAGGAGGTTATCAATGTTAACCCCCAGTTTCCTCGCGTAATTCGGGTCCATGGCGTGTTCCGCGTCGATAAAGGCCGCGGTCCCCCCTCTCTTCTGGGCCTCGGCGATAACATGGAGCGAAACGGTCGTCTTGCCGCCCCCTTCCGGGCCGTAGATCTCGATCACCCGGCCGCGCGGCAGGCCGCCGACGCCGAGCGCCGCGTCGAGCGAGAGGACCCCGGTCGGGATCGTCTCGACGTTCATTTTGGTCGCTTCACCCATTTTCATGATCGAACCTTTGCCAAAGTTTTTCTCGATCTGGGCAATGGCTATCCCCAGGGCCTTGGCCTTGTTCTCACCGCTGGCCATCGTTTTTTCTTCTTTTCTGTCGTCTCTGCCGATCACTTTCATCTTTTTTCCTCCTTAGTTAATAAGCGTTCCCCAACTTCCCCCAGCCACTCACCCCTCCTTATTTTAAAATTTCGTCCCCGCCCAGGTAGAGCCATAACAAACCTAAACAGGCCTGGGCCGCCTTTTCCCTGATCTCCGCCCGCGTCCCCTGGAGGTTCAACTCTTTCCATTCGGCCTCGCGCTGGCCGGCGAGGGCGATATAGACCCGCCCGACCGGGGCGGGGGGGATCGGCGCCGGGCCGGCCACTCCGGTCACGGCCAGTCCGATGTCGGTCCGGAACCTTTTCTTGATCTCCTCGGCCAGCGAGACGGCCACTTCCTTGCTGACCACGCCGAACTGGCTGATCAGCCCGGCCGGCACGCCGACATGGGTCACCTTGACCCGCGGCGAGTAGCAGACGATCCCGCCGATAAAGAAATCAGAACTGCCGCCGAGGTTAGTCAGGCGGCTCGAAACTAATCCTCCGGTCAACGATTCGGCGACGGCGATGGTCTGCCGGCTCTTTTTCAACAAGTCGGCGATCTGCCCATCGGTCGTTTGGCCGATGACCGACAGGACCTTGGTGAAAAAGTCCTCTAACTTAACTTCAGTTGCTTGAGGAACGGGCTCTGCCACAGGTATGCCCCTCCCGAAATGAGCGACAGGGCGACCGCCAGCCAAAGCGCCAACCAGGCTAGCGGCAGGTCAAGGATCAGCATAAAGACGGCGGCGATCTGGAACACCGTTTTCCATTTGGCGACCGGGCTGGCGCCGAAGATCTTGTTGGCGCGGACGCTGGCGACTATAAATTCGCGGGCGGTGATCAGCATGACGGCGATCGGGTCCGCCTTGCCGAGCGCCGTCAGCCCGACCAGCATGGTCAGGACGAGCACTTTATCGGCCAGGGGATCAAGCAGTTTACCAATTTCCGAGACCTGGTTGTACTTGCGGGCGACATAGCCGTCGAGCGCGTCGGAGAATGAGAGGACCAGGAAAACAGCGGCGGATATTCCCCAAAAACCGGCCAGCAAAAGGAGGGCGGCGATGGGGATGAGGGCTAACCTGGTTAAGGTGATCTTGTTGGCTAAGGTCAAGTCATCCGACCGAGGAGATCGTAGGTGCGCGCCGAGGTGACGCGGACCTGGACGAACTCTCCCGGTGTCTTTGATCGGCGGGCGGAAACGATGACAGAACCATCTATTTCGGGCGCGTCCATAGAACTACGGCCGGTAAACCCGCCGCGGACCGCCTTTTCGACTAGTATTTCAATTGTTCTGCCGATCATTTTATGTCCCAACCGTTGGGCAATGAGGGCCTGCGCCCTCATCAACCTGTCTAACCTTCGCTTTTTGATCCGTTCGGGAAGCTGCCCCCTCATCCGGTAGGCCGGCGTCCCTTTTTCCCGCTGGTAAGTGAAGGCCCCGAGGCGTTCGAACTTGACCTGGCGGACGAACCTAAGCAGCTCCTGGAAACCGGCCTCGTCTTCACCGGGAAAACCGACGATGACCGAAGTGCGCAGGGCTATGTTTGGTATCAGCCTCCTAATTTTGGCGATTATGTTTTCCAGCGAACGACGCGAGTAGCGCCGGTGCATTCTCTTTAATATTTTACCATTGCAGTGCTGGATTGGCAAGTCAAGATATTTAACGATCTTCGGTTCAGCGGCGATCGTTTTGAGCAGTTCATCACTGATATGGGCCGGGTGGGCGTACATCAGCCGGATCCAGCGGACACCTGGTATTTTTGCCGTCAATCTAAGTAATTTGGGGAGGTGGGGATAAGCGGTCGTATCTTGGGCGACGAAAATAACTTCTTTCACGCCGGCGCCGGCAAGCAGGGCGACCTCTTTCAGGATATCGTTCAACGGCCGGGCGCGGAAAGGACCGCGGATCCCCGGCACGGCACAGTAAGTACAGCGGTTACTGCACCCCTCGGCGATTTTGACATAGGCAAACCAGGGTGGGGTTGCTTTGACCCTGGCGGCTTTATAACTATGAAAGCGCTGTGGCGTTCCGATGAAAGCGTCGACCTCGGGAAGTAATTTGGGCGCTTCGTTCTTATATCTCTGCGGTAAACATCCGGCGGCAATAAGGTATTTACATTTCCCTGGTACCTGGTTCCTGGTACCTGGTACCTTGTATTTTGCAAGTTCCCTAATCGTCGCGATCGCCTCGTCCGTGGCCGATTGGATAAACGCGCAGGTGTTAACGAGGATGAGCTCGGCTTCCGCCGGGTCGTCCGTGAATGTGTAGCCATCGCCGGCCAATTGGCCCATCAGGAGTTCGGTGTCAGCGAGATTTTTCGGGCAACCGAGGCTGACGATGTGGGCTTTCATGACATTTATTATATCATGCAACCTGGACAGCTTGCATGAACACATTGTGTGTCCATATGAACACATAATGTGTATTGACCAGCCAATAGTATTAATGTATTATTTAAATCATGTTAGAAGTTCTTCTGGCCGGTAAAATAAAAGAGCAGATACTGTTCTATCTCTTCACTCGGAGTGAGGGACATGCGAGGGAGATCGCCCGGACATTTGCCGGGCACCCGACGGCCTTTATCCGACAATTAAAAAAGCTGGAGAAGGGTGAGGTCCTGATCAGCCGCTTGAAGGGCAGGACCAGGTTATATAGTTTTAATCCGCGGTATCCTTTCCAGGCGGAGCTGGAAGCGCTCTTGGCTAAAGCTTTGTCCTTTATTCCGACAAAAGAAAGGGAAAAGTATTACACCCCCCGTCTCCGTCCCCGCCGGGCCGGCAAACCGCTTTGAATAAAAGTCTCCAAAAGGTCACGCTCAAAGAATTGGCCGCGATAGTTGGGGCGCAACTAAAGAAATATGAGATCGATGCCGTTTTGACCGGTGGGGCATGTGTCAGTGTCTATTCTGAAAACAGATATCAGTCGCTGGATCTTGATTTTGTCACCAATGCGGTTGAGGATAAACCGGCCGCGATCAAAAAGGCTCTGGGTGAGATTGGTTTCGACTTAAGGCCAGAGGGTTTTTTTGGAAATGATGACTGCCCATTCATCATTGAATTTATCCCGCTACCGCTGGCGGTTGGCCGGGAGCCGGTCAAAGAAATATCGACCATTAAAACACGAACTGGGAGTTTCCGCTTATTAAGCCCCACTGATTGCGTTAAAGATCGTCTGGCTGCTTTTTATCATTGGAATGACCGGCAATCGCTGGAACAAGCGTTAATGGTCGCGAAAAGGCATAAGATAGACAAAAAAGAGGTCAAGCGCTGGTCGAAAAATGAGAATATGTTAGATAAATATGAGATTTTTGACAAGAAAGCTAAAGCTATTTGAACTCGGCTACGAGGCGGAATTTAAGTAAGATCGCCGCAATTTACGGCGGACATCCCATTTTTAACGCCAATTAATGGGTTTTAATGTGGGTTGGGTATAATTGAAAATCCGATTTTCAATTGACGCCGGGTTGGGTTCTTTGCAAAAATGCGGCATTCTGCTATACTTTTGACATCAATAACGGGAGGCAGTTAAATGAAAAATAAGATAATTTTAATCGCTGGTTGCTGGCTGATGGCGGCTCTGTTTTTGGCGGGCCAAAGCTGGGCCGTGATCCCGAAAATAATTAATGTCCAGGGGGTATTGAATCCTCCGGTCAGTGACATCCCGATCACTTTTCAAATCAATAGCACCCCTATCCCAACCATTCCTGGCCCGGTCACGACCGATAAGGCTGGTTATTTCAACACCAGCCTTGATTTTACCAAGCTTTTCCCTGATCCCTATGGTTTTCCGCCGCCCGATGTGATTACGATCCTGTCCAACGGGAAGCCAGTCGGTGATGTGACTTTAACATCAGTCCCTTATGCTTTTCATTCCGAGGTGGCGGAGAGGGGGATAGACGGCTTCACGGTTGTCGGCCGGGCGGCCATCGGGCTGGGGGTTAATAAAGCCAATAGCAGTTACGCCTTGCAGATCGGCGATCCAGCCGCCAATTTCCCTGGCACGAATAACATGGCCGTTTACGGCGACCTGTATATCAGGAAAGGGCTAGGCGAGAGCGGCAAGCAGATCGAAAAAGGGCTGATTTTAAATGCCGGCGATCCCAGTTCAATTTATGCTAATTCAAGCGGCGCAAATTCTCAAGCTTTACCAATTAGATTGACCGAGAATGGGGCCAATGTCATGATCGGTAATGCCAGCACCGGGAATCTGGGCATTGGTACCAATAATCCGCTCGCCTCGATCCAGGTCGAGAGGGACTTGGCTCACCTCAACCTCACGTCGAAGAATGATGTCAATGGTACGTTCCTGCAATTTAGAAACACCACGCCTAACCCGAGCACCTTAGCCAGGATTCAATTCCTGGATACTGGCGGCACGGCTGTTACGTACATTAATTGCAAGCCGTCGGGCGCACTCACCATGACCTCGACCAAAAATCAAAATGGTGCGGTGCTGGAGCTGCAGAATATGACGTCTAATCCGTCTGCTATTGGTGCGATCAATTTCTTGGATTCGGCGAATAATGTAGCCAGCCAGATCAGCCATATTACGTATAACGGACTATCATTTTTTGATAATGGTAAAAGATTGATGTCGTTAACGAATGGCACTGTTGCGATCCCCGACCGACATGCTATCCCGCCTTACGGGATGACCCCGCCCTTATCGGTCGGCGCACCAACTAAGAATGATTTTGCCGCAATTTTTTGGGGACAAGTCTACGTCGACGGCTACTTGCAAAAAGCAGCTGGTTCTTTCCTAATAGATCATCCTCTTGATCCCAAAAACAAGATTTTACGTCACAGTTTTGTGGAAAGCCCGGACATGAAGAATATTTATGACGGGATCGCCAGGCTGAACGATAAAGGCGAAGCGACGGTGCAGTTGCCGAAGTATTTTGAGGCGCTGAACCGGGATTTCCGCTACCAGCTGACCGCGCTCGGCGAGTTCGCGCCGATCTTCATCAAGTCAAAGATCAAGGATAATAAGTTCGTGATCGCCGGCGGCAAGGCCGGCCAGGAGATCAGCTGGCAGGTGACCGGCAGCCGCCAGGACGCCTTTGTTAAAAAGCATCCTTTGGTGATCGAAGAAGAGAAAGGACAGGGGAACAAGTTCACTAAAGGGAAATATTTGAACCCCGATGCGTTTGGGGGAAAACCGAAAGCGACTGGAGCGCGCTAAAAGTAAATCGGGGACGATTAAATAAATTTAGCAAATGAAGCAAAATGATTAAAAAGCCAATATTTGGTTTTGTTGTTTTAGTTTTGATTTTGTTGAGCGGAATGATTTTTGCTCAAGAAATCACTAATTTTTCCATTACCTCCGGCAGTTTTACGTCGCCCTATCTAAATGTTAAAACCGGTTTCATGGTCCCGTCGGCAGTAGTGACTTCGACGACGACAACAACACTACAATCTTCAAGAGTTACAACAACGACAGCTCCAACCGTCACGGCCGGTCCAACACCGACGACGCCGACGGTTACTGCCGGTTCTACAACCCCCACAACGCTTCCGCCGATGCCCGAAGGGGCTACGGGAATGCCTGCCGGTCCAACACCGACGACGACGGTGGGGGCAATGCCGCTTCAACAGATAACAACGATAACGGGGATACAATCCCAGCAGATAACAACGACCACGGGGATGCAAGCACAGCAGATACCGACTACGACGGGGACGACGATCCAGCCCCAGCAGATAACAACGACCACGGGGATGCAAGCACAGCAGATACCGACTACGACGGGGACGACGATCCAGCCCCAGCAGATAACAACGACCACGGGGATGCAAGCACAACAGATAACCACAACGACAGTGGGGACAACTCCACTTCAACAAATCACAACGACGACAGTGGGCGCGACTCCACTTCAGCAGATTCCCACGACGACAGTGGGGGCAATGCCGCTTCAACAGATAACAACGACGACAGTGGGAACAACTCCACTTCAACAAATCACAACCACTACGCTGGCATCAATTCTGCCAATCGAAATTACAACCACAACAGTAGCAACGATTCCCTCCCAACAAATAACTACGACGACAGGGGGCACAATCCCGGCTCAACAGATCCCAACCACAACAACATTGCCATCTTCAAGGGTTACGACAACAACAGCTCCAACCGTCACGGCCGGTCCAACGCCAACGACCACCACGGTTCCGCCGATGCCCGAAGGGGCTACGGGAATGCCTGCCGGTCCAACACCGACGACGACAGTGGGTTCTACACCGCAGACGGAGATGACTACCACAACAGTTGGTGCGACACCACAGACGGAGATGACTACCACAACAGTTGGTTCGACACCGCAGACAGCGATGACTACGACAACCTTGCCGTCGACAAGAGTTACAACAACAACAGCTCCAACTGTCACGGCCGGGCAGATACCAACTACCACGGCGATGCCTTTGACGGAGATGACCACCACAACGCTTCCGCCGACGCCCGAAGGACCTACGGGAATGCCTGCCGGTCCCATAACCACAACCACTGTTCCGGCCGCCGCGCCGCCGACGACAGCGGTCAAACCCGAGCCGGCGCCAAAGATCAACGCCTGGCTGGAAAACCGGGCCTATGATGCTTTAGCCAGCGCGCCGTCGGTCTCGGCCAAGCCGAAGATCAAGCTTGAGATCGTGATCAACAAGCCAAATTCATTGGGAGATTATTCCATCAACCTTGATCCGGGGGCTGTCTCCGCCAAAGCGATTTCCGCGGCCTCCGGGGCGGTGGTTGTCAAAACTTACGTTGCGGGAACTTCTCCCTCCGAAGGCCAGATCGCGAAGGCGACCGTGACTTACACCTTCAGCCAGGAGCTTGCCCCCGGAACCCACACGATCGTCGTTACGGCTCAATCAAGCGGGAAGGATGGGAACCCTTCTTCAACTAAGAAAATTATCACCTTTGATGTTGGTGGCCCTTTAAGATTGCCGGAGGCGCCGATGACGTTCCCCAGTCCTTTTAATCCCGCCGGCGGGGTGCCGATGGCAATTTCTTACCGGCTTTCCACCGACGCGAATATCAAGATCATGGTGATCGCGCCGAACGGGGAAGTGATAAAAATCTGGGCCTTTAACAAGGGTGAGATGGGCGGCAGGGCGGGCGGCAATAAATTTAGCTGGGACGGAACGCTGGACAACCGCCAAAAAGTGGCCAACGGCATTTATGTAGCGATCATCACCTCAACGGAAAGTCCAAAGCCGCTGGCCAGATTCAAAATAGCAGTTTCCTATTCAAGATAGAAGGGCGAGTTGTCCGCAGGCGGCCAGGATATCCTCGCCCTTACTGCTTCGTTCCACCGCGCTGATCCCCTCGGCGCAGAGCGCTTTGATGAAGAACTTGATCGTCTCGGGTGGGGAGGGCTGGTAGGTGTGCCCAAAGGCGTTGAACGGAATAATGTTGATGTTGGCCGAGATGGTGGTGAAGAACTGTTTCAGGCTTTCCAGATCTTGCCGCCGGTCGTTGATCCCCTTCAGCATGATGTATTCAAAAGTGACCCGCCGGCCGGTCTTCTTTATGTAGTAATTGACTGCCGGAATTAACTGGTCGAGCGGATATTTCCGGTTGACCGGCATGATCTTTCCGCGGGTCTTATCATCGGACGCGTTGAGGGAGATCGCCAGGCGGACCTGGAGGTTTTCGTCGGCAAAACGCTTGATCCCCTCGGGGATGCCGGCGGTCGAGATGGTGATCTTGCGCTGGCCGAAATTCGGCCCTTCCTTGGCGGTCAGCATCCGGAGCGCCTTCATGACGTTGTCGTAGTTCAGGAACGGTTCGCCCATACCCATGAAAACCAAGTTGGAGATATCCGGGACATCGCGGGAAATACCGTAAAGCTGGCCGATGATCTCCGACACTTTGAGGTTGCGCTTGAAACCGCTCGAGCCGGTGGCGCAAAAGCCGCACTTCAGCGGACAGCCGGCCTGGGTGGAGAGACAAACAGTTTTCCGGTCGGTCGCGTCCTGGATCAGGACTGTCTCGATCAGGGGGCCGTCATCCAGCTGGTAGACGAACTTCCGGGTCCCGTCTTTCGCCTTGAGGACCTGTTTGACCTTGGGGAGGCCGATATAGAACATCCCTTGCAGTTGCGCCCGCAGCTCTTTTGATAGGTCGGTCATTTCGTTGAAATCAAAAATCAGGCGTTTGTGGAGCCAGTGATAGAGCTGTTTGGCGCGGAAGATCGGGAGCCCGGCCTCTTTAACCGCCGCGATCAGCTCTTTCTGGTCAAAATCGAGTAGGTTTTTCACTAGCGGTAGTTCAGAAAGGCTATTGGTAGCGAGAAGTCGGTGGCCTTCAGCTTGCCGATCAGCGCCTGCAGGTCGTCGATCTTACTAGCGGAGACGCGGACCTCGTCCCCCTGGATCTGCGCCTGGACCTTCAGGCCGCTTGCTTTGATCAGTTTGGTGATCTCCTTGGCCTTCTCCTGGGGGATTCCCTGCTTGATCGTTATCTCCTGTTTGACCGTGCCGCCGAGCGCGGTGTCGATTTTGCTATATTCAAAGAATTTAAGCGGGATCTGGCGGCGGGTAAACTTCTCTTGCAATATGGCGACGACGTTTTTCAGCTTGAACTCGTCTTCGGAGACTAGCTTAACCTTGTCCCCTTCCTTGGTGATACTGCTGATGCTCCCCTTAAAGTCGAAGCGGTTTGCCAGCTCCTTGGCCGCCATCTGGATGGCATTCTCGACTTCCTGGAGGTTCGGCTTGGAAACGATGTCAAATGAATGGTCTTGTGGCATAATGTTAATTATAATATGAAAATAGAGTTTATTAAAGGGGACATTAACTATGGAGCATATGATAAGGCTGCAAAAATACCTGGCTGAATGCGGAGTGGCGTCGCGCCGCAAAGCGGAAGAGCTGATCGCGGCCGGCCGGGTCAGGGTCAATGGCGTGGTGGTCTCCAAGCTGGGGAGTAAGGTTGACCCTGACCGGGACAAGGTGGCGGTTGATGGCCGGCCGGCCCACCGGGAAGAGAAGAAGATCTACCTGAAACTCTACAAACCGCGCGGCTATGCCAGCTCCTGCGTCAGCCAGAAAGGAGAACGGACGGTCCTTGATCTGGTCAAAGCGGTCAAAGAGCGGTTATACCCGGTTGGCCGCCTCGATATGTCGTCGGAAGGATTGATCCTCCTGACCAATGACGGTGAACTGGCCAATAAATTGATGCATCCCCGTTACGAACATGAAAAAGAATACGAAGTGGAAACCTACGGGCCGGTGACCGGCGCGATGCTGCAGGCTTTGCAGGCCGGGGTCGTGCTCGACGGCGAAAAAACCTTGCCGGCCAGGGTCGTCTTGACCGGACCCAAGGCTTTTACTATTGTCTTGAAAGAAGGGAAAAATCGCCAGATCAGGCGGATGGTAGAAGCGGTCAGTAACAAAGTGGTCAGCCTGAAACGGACCAGGATGCAAAATATCAGGTTGGATGACTTGAAGGTTGGCCAATGCCGCAACTTAACCCCGGGTGAGATCAAAGCTCTGCATCCATAATCAACGCCGGAAAAATCATTGAAATTTTCTCCAGCTGTTAGTGATAACTAAATGATATGACAAATCCTGCCGCGGTCCGCGAAAAGCATTTTATGCCCACGTTCTCCGTTGCTCAATTGAGGTCGAACAAAACTTTGGACCTTGGTGCCGGCAATATGACGACTTTCAAGGCAGTGGTTGACCGACTGGTAGCCGCCGGCATCAGACAGGTCTGCTTGCAGCCGATCCATGAGGTAGAGGCGGGAATGGCCAGTTTGTTCAGCCGCACCAGCATGAACGCGCTGAGCCATCGTTTGCTTGATCCGGCTGAAATCCCGGAAATTAAAAACAACGGGGCATTAAGAAAAAACGTGAAAGACGTTTTGGGCTGTGCTGTCAAAGAAACACGGGGACCCAAGGCTAACTTGCGCCTGTTGGAAGATAAGAGTATTAGAATTCTATCCGCAGCCTTTGATCAGTTTGTGCTGCTGCCGGAAGATTCGGAGCGGGTCAAGGAATTTGCCTCTTTCTGCGAGAAACATTCCTGGTGGTTGGACAAGTACGCTTATTTCAAGGTGCTAAAAGAACAGCTTGACCGTCTGCCGATGGAGCAATGGGATCGCGACTACGCCGACATGCCCGGTTCGAAGACCCGGGAATTCATAGCCGGGAACCAGGACCGGATCAATTATCATAAATACGTTCAGATGGAAACTTATCGCCAGGTTCGCGAAGGGCTGGACTATGCCCGGACCATGGGGATCGAAGAGATCGAGGTGCTGGTCGGGGTCGGGATCTCCCGCGAGAGCGCGGAAGGATTCCTGATGCCGGAAATGTTTGATTTTAAACGCCAGATCGGGTGCTTCCCGGAACCGCAAAATGGTTACCCGATCCAGCTCTGGGGTTTTCTGGCCGAAAAAGACAATGACTCACTGCTGGATTTTAAAGTTAACAGTTTTAAAAATCTCAACGAATTAGGCGTTAACCGGATCGGCATCGATCACGCCTGCGGTTTTCTGGGCGGCTACACGACTTTTCCGGTCTATGATCCGCAGTTGTTGGCGCGAGGCCAATACCGGGTGCTGAACGCCGCCGATCCCCACGATGCGAAAACGGCGGAAGAGGGCGGACGCTGGGTCTTTAAACCGGCTCAAGAAGAGGAAGAAGTTAAGCGACACGTCTTCGCGAGAAAAGTTTTATTCGCTTTGTTGGAAAAAGTCCCCAGCATGAAGTTCACGGCTGAAACCGTCGGCGATTTTCATCGCCGGGTCGCGGCGGAAGACGCGATCCAGGCTGCTATTTCGAACGGCAGGGATATTACCTTAATGAGGTCCTTGCCCTGGGAAGACGTGCCGCTGGCCAATTACGGGCAGAACGATCGCTTGAGCCTGACTCACGACATGCCGGCTTTGACCGGCTTGCTGACCGCCCAGGCGGGTGATCACCCCTACAACTGGATAGACGGCCAGCGGGTCGGCAAATTTTTAAATCGGTTCGGTATCCTAGCTCCGGGTTTGGCTGGCCCAATCAGTGTTTCCGAGTTAACTACCGATTTCATGATGGAGATTCACCGGCGGATCATTGCCGGCTCTGGTGCCGGGACGGTGGTTATGCCGCTGGCCTCTTTGTACTCTCTAAGCCCCGCCCATTTAAATGCTGAAAAATGGCAATACACCAACATCCAGCCGGGGACATCCGGCGAGGTCGGTAACCCAATGGGAAATTGGGAACAACGGCTCCCGGCGATTGAGGATACTGATCTGGCGAATATTAAGGAATCGATCGGGACGGACTTTCGACCTTTCGGTTCGGTTGGCGTTTTGAATTGCCCTGCCGATTTGTTCCAGGCCCAGGTCAAGAATGTCGAGGTCGAAGCGGTTGCCTACCGGGCCGCCGCCGGCAACTGGACGGTCTGGCAACCGACCGATAGTCAAAAGCCGCTGATGGAAATAGCCGTGACTTACACCGGGGCTCAATCTGATGAAAAGGCTTGGGCTTGTTTTGATGTTGCTAGCTTGGGTTTTGACTCCGGCTCGAACTATGTTTTCTATGACCTTGTCTCCAGGAAGGGGTACACAAAAACCGGACAGGAATTGTTGAGCAATGGTTTACAGGTTGGTTTGCGGGCCGAGACCGGCAATAATCCCGGCGCCAACCGGCATCATTTTGTGGTTTTGAAGGGGGGCTAATATGACGGCGAGCGTTATTAATAGAGTAAAAAATTACTTCAATCAGCCGGCGCGCCGGGTTTTGGCTGGCGACATCGGCGGCACAAATTTGCGCCTGGCGGTCGTAAAGCAGGGCCGGCTCGAAAAGGCCGTGCGCGTGCCGATGGAGGAATTTTCCAGCGCGGAAGCACTGACAAAAAGGTCTGCCTTGGAAATGAATAAACTCGGGATCGAGGCTGTCTCAATCGGCGGCATAGGGTTCCCTTGTCCGATCGATGAGCAGGGAGAGCCCAAATTTAATCCCCCTAATTTACGATATGGCTTTAAAGGCTTTATTAAAGAGCTTTCCGCGGCGACCGATAGAAGAATACTTGGCTTTAACGATGCCAGAGCGGCAGTTATGGGCGAGGCGATGTTCGGGGCGGGAAAGTCTCATGACGTCGTTATCTGGCACGGGATCGGTACTGGCTACGGCTTCGCGATCGTTGATGGAGAGCGGGAAATATTTCCCAACGCCGCGGAAGGGGGACACTTTAAAGTTGTTAATCCAATCCTGGATTTATCAGCCAGAGAATGCGGCTGCGGCGCCCGGGGTTGTGTTGAAGCCTATGCCAGTGGAACTGCCATGGCTAATGAGTATTTTAAGTTGACCGGAAGAAAATTGACCGGAAAAGAGGTTGGTGACGCTTTTCTGGCGAGAGAAGAGATGGCGATCAGGGTCGTAAATGAAGCCATGGCTCATCTGGCGATGAATATTTCAACCGGCCACGCGCTAACCTTAAACGGGCTTCATGTTTTGGGTGGTGGAGTGGCGCAAATTGGTAAACCGTTGCTGGATACTTTAAGAATGATGCTGCGTTCGCCGGGGATCGTTTCCTGGCCGCAACAGAACGATTTGGCTTCGAAAGTTGTTTTGTCGGAACTGGGCGACAACGCCGGCCTGTTGGGGGCGGCGGTCCTGGCGGAACGATCAGCCGGAGCGGTCTAGGCAACAGATCAGCTTTCACGTTATTATAAATCCGTGCTATAATTTCTCCAATTATGGTTATTATTGTCCACAAATATGGCGGCACTTCGGTCGGCACGCCGGAAAAGATCAAGAATGTCGCGCGCCGCGCCAAAAAAATCAAAGATGCCGGAAACGATGTCGTGGTCGTCGTCTCGGCGATGGGGCACACCACCGACGAGCTGATCGCCCTGATGCACCAGGTGACCAGCAAGCCCGATCCGCGCGAATATGACATGCTCGTTTCGACCGGAGAACAGGTCTCGGCCGCCTTGCTGGCGATGGGGCTGCAATCGCTCGGCTGCCCGGCGGTCTCGCTGACCGGCGGCCAGGCCGGTGTCGTGACCGAAGATATTTACAAGAAAGCCCGGATCAAGGAGATCAAGCTCGACCGGCTGAAAAAGGAGCTCAAAGCGGGCAAAGTGGTGGTCGTGACCGGCTTCCAGGGGATCGACAGCCAGGGGGATATTATTACGATCGGCCGGGGGGGCTCCGACACTTCGGCGGTGGCGATCGCTGCGGCGCTCCAGGCCCAGGTTTGCGATATTTATACCGATGTCGACGGAGTTTACACGGCCGATCCGCGGATCGTCCCGGAAGCGCGCAAGCTCAAGAATATCTCTTATGAAGAGATGCTGGAACTGGCTTCGCTGGGAGCTCAGGTCTTGCACCCGCGCTCGGTCGAATGCGCCAGCGTCTACGGGATAACTATTCATCTTCGCTCCGCCACGAAAGAAGACGAGGGGACATATATCGAGGAGGCGTCAAAAATGGAAAAAAAAGAAGCGGTCCGGGGGATAGCCCTCGACGAGAATATTGCCAAGATCGGGATCCTGAACGTGCCGGACCAGCCGGGGACGGCGGCCAAGCTCTTTGGGGCGCTGGCGGCCGAGAAGATCAACGTCGATATGATCGTCCAGTCGATCCATTCGCAGGGGACCCAGGCTGATATGGCCTACACCGTTGACCGGCCGGAGCTCAAGTCGGCGGTCGAGATCACCGAGCGAGTGGCCAAGGAACTAAAAGCCTCGGGGGTCATCTCTGACCCGGATGTCGCCAAGGTCTCCCTGGTCGGCATCGGCATGGTCAGCCAGCCCGGGACCGCCGCCAAGATGTTTGCCGCCCTCTCCGCCGAGAAGATCAACATCCAGATGATCACCACTTCGGAGATCAAGATCTCCTGCGTGGTTAAAGCCGAGCAGGGGAAAAGGGCGGTCCAGGTCCTGCATAAAGCGTTCGGGTTAGAGAAGGTTGCGTAGGTCGTCCGACTATTGCGAGGAAACCTGCGAATAAACTTCGCGGTTTCCTCGCAAGAAAAGAAAATACTTGGAACCGCGACGTTCAGTCGCAGGTTCCAGTTTAGTTTATGAAAACCATATTTATTATTTTGTCCGCCTATCTGATCGGTTCGATCCCCTTTAGCCACATCTTTCCCAAGCTCAAAGGGAAAGACGTCAAAACGGCTGGAACGAAGAATGTCGGAGCGACGAATGCCCTGGTGGTGGCCGGCCCGCTAATGGGGGCCCTGGCTTTAGCTGGCGATATTGCCAAAGGTTACCTCGCTATTTTCTTGGCGCAACATTACCATCTGGCTCCCTGGGCGGTCTTGTTGGCTGGGTTTGCGGCTGTTGCCGGCCACGATTTCTCCCTTTTCCTCCGTTTCAAGGGAGGGAAGGGGGTGGCGACGACCGGGGGGACTTTTCTGGCGATCGATCCGGTCTTTGGCCTGCTGATGATCCTGATCTGGGCCCTCTGCCTGGCCGTTTTCCGTTATTTTATTCCAAGCACGATGGTGGCGCTCGCTTTTGCCCCGGTTTTAATGTGGATGGGCTCAATGAGCTGGTCCTATATCCTCTACGGGGTGGCGCTTTTCTTCCTGGCGGCCTACGCCCATCGAGGAGACCTGAAGCGGTTTGCCGCCGGTCAGGAGCTGACCATCGCCGAATCTATGGCGAAATACCTGAAGAAGTGATAGAATTATTTTCTGCGGGGCGTAGCTTAGCTTGGTAGAGCGCACGGTTCGGGACCGTGAGGTCGGAGGTTCAAATCCTCTCGCCCCGATTTTTAAACACAAAATATGGACAATAAGAGCAAAAAAACGAAGTTTTACAGCGTCATGATCATGCCGCACGATGCCCGCGGGAAGCCGATCAGCCTGAAGGTCCGGGCCAGCTGGGTCTATACGGCGGTCTTCCTGGCTTTCTTCTCGGTCATTTTGGTCGCCTCATCTATCGTCTACTCATCCCTGGTCTCCCGCAAGCTGGTCAACTATGCCGATACGCTGACCCGAGCGCGCCAGCAGCAAGAGGTGATCAGCAGCCTGGCGAACAAGACCAGGAAGGTCAATCGCGAGATCAAGGAGCTGGCTAACCGGGAGAATGAACTGCGCAAACTGCTCGGGCTAAAGCCACTGGTGACCGGTGGGAAAGTGGAAACCAAGCTGGGGAGCCAGGAAGCGAAAGATAAAAGGATCTCCCTCGACCTCCAGGTCGCCGACGAAGGGATCGCCGCCCGGAAACAAAGCCTGGCCCAACTGAAAGAATGGGTCAGTTATGTCCGCTCCAAGCTGGCCGCGACCCCATCCACCTGGCCGCTCTACGGCCGGGTTGCCTCTCTGTTCGGTTACCGGGTCTCTCCCTGGCGCGGCATGCATACCGGGATCGACATTGACGCGAGCTACGGCTCGCCAGCCAGGGTGACCGCTGATGGAGTGGTGACCTATATTGGCTGGCGCCACGGCTACGGCAAGACGGTCGAGGTCAGCCACGGCCACGGGATCGCCACACTTTACGCCCACAATTCTAATTACGCGGTCAGCGTTGGCCAGCGGGTCAAAAAAGGGCAAGTGGTCTGCTATGTCGGGATGACCGGCTGGACGACCGGCCCGCACCTGCATTACGAGGTCCGCCGTTGGGGGGCGCCGCTTAACCCGGTCGCTTTTCTTGATAAGAACATCTTGAGCGCCAGTAAATTATGGAGGTAAAGTAATATGGGAGTGCTGGATAAAATGTTTTCCGGGGCCAAACATTCACCGATCCTGGGCGGGGTCGATTCGATCGTCGGCGAGCATGCCCGGTTCAAAGGGGAGCTGGTTTCCCGCGGCTCGATCAATGTGGCCGGAGAATTTGAGGGGAAGATCAGGGCGGAAGGGGAAGTGCTCGTTTCTCCGACCGGTAAGGTCGTGGGCGAGATCAGCGGCGGCAATGTCATCATTTCCGGCCGGGTGGACGGAGATATTATCGCTAAAGAAACACTGGAAGTCGCCAAGAGCGGCCGCGTCCATGGTGACCTGACCGGCGGGCGGATCGTGATCGATGAAGGTTCGGTTTACCACGGCCGGGTGAAAGTCGAATCCGGCCCGCTCCCCGTTGAGCCGGCTGTTGAGCCGTTGCTGGGCGAGCCGACCGCTCTCGCCGAAGAAGATACGCCGCGGCCGACCTTCCCCAACTTCTAGATGGCCGGTATCCTTTATGTGGTGGCCACGCCGATCGGCAACCTCGAAGACATCACTTTCCGCGCGGTCCGCGTCCTCTCGGAGGTCGACCTGATCGCGGCCGAAGATACCCGCCAGACCAAGATCCTCCTCAACAAATATAACATCACGACCCGGCTGACCTCCTACCATAAGTTCAATATTAAGACCAAGACCGGCGAGATCATTGAGGCGGTCCTCTCGGGCCGGAATGTCGCCCTGGTTTCTGACGCCGGCATGCCGGGTATCTCTGACCCTGGCTACGAGCTGGTCAGAGGGGCGGTCGAGGCCGGGATCCGGGTCGAGCCGATCCCGGGCGCTTCCGCCGCCATCACCGCCCTGGCTGTCTCCGGTTTGCCGACCGACCGGTTCATCTTCCACGGTTTTCTGCCGAAGAAACCGGGCAAAAAAAGAAAAGCCCTGGAGCGGTTGAAAGCAACCGGGGTAACAGTTATAATGTATGAGTCCCCTTTCCGGCTGGTCAAAACGCTGACAGATATCCGGACGGTATTTGGTGACAGGCCTTTGGCGGTTTGCCGGGAGTTGACCAAGAAATTCGAAGAGATCAAACGGGGCAAGACTTCCGAGGTTCTGGCCCATTTTCAGGCCAAAGTGGTCAAAGGCGAGATCGTGATCGTGGTCGAAGGTTTGCCGGATGACGCTGAAAGGGAGGTGCGAAGCAGAAAATAGTTGAATCTGTCTACCGGATTTCTCAGCGGGAGAGAGCTAGATATTAAGTAGGTTCTATTCCTACTCCGAAAGACAGAGTGATTAGGGTTTTCCCGAGAACTCTATACTTCAAAAAATTATTGGAGGTATAGAGATGGCACAGAAAAAAAGATTATCAGGTTATCGGGTTATCAGATCCTTAATAGTATTACTCATTCATTTGTCATTCGTCATTAGTCATTCGTCATTTTCCCTGGATGTTCCGCGTTTTTACGGCGAAGAAGTTGTTGTGACCGCTTCCAGATTGCCCCAATTAAAAAGCCAGAGCCCGTGGGATACAACAACGATCGCCTCCGCTGAATTGAAAAGTTTTAAAACGGTTGGGGAAGCATTAAGAATTGTCGCCGGCGCGGACGTGATCTCGTACGGCAATCTCGGCTCCGTTACCTCGGTGCGACTGCGGGGGGCAAATTCGTCGCAGGTCCTGGTGATGATCGACGGCCGGCGGATCAATTCGCCGACTTTGGGGATGTTTGATGTCGGCGACCTGCTGCTGGATAACGTGGCCAAGATCGAAGTGGTTCGCGCGCCGCTGTCGGCGATTTACGGCTCCGACGCTCTTTCCGGTGTTATTAATATTATTACCAAATCTCCGAAAGAACCAACGAAGACCTTCACGGCCATGACCGGGTCGTTCGGTACCCAGCAGTACAAGGTCGAGTTGAACAATGAAAAATTCCTGCTGTCCGTCGGCCAGCTGAAGTCGGGCGGTTTCAGGGCTAACGGGGATTATCTTTCAACCAATGTTTACGGCAAGCTCGTCCAGCCGCTGCCGATCGGGCAATTTTTTGTTGATTACAATCTGTATGACGCGAAGAAGGGTGTTCCCGGCGTGCCGATTTCAGAGACCGACCCGGCCTCGGCCAGCGAACCGAACGACCGGCAAACGGACCGCAATACTTTTGCCAGCGCGGGGCTGAAAAACGACAATTTCCAATTGAGGGTTTATCAAAATATTCTCGATCAGAGATTAAGTCCCTATATTTTTGGCGTGAGCACCAATGAAGCCCAGCAGACGGGGCTCGAGTGGAGCCAGAACTTCGAACTATCGATCGGAAAAATATTATATGGCCTGGAAGGCCGGGAAGACAGGGGCAAAACGACTATGTCCGGCGACCACGCCATCAATAACTACGCAGCTTTCGTTCAAGATGAAGTCCAGGTCGGTGATCGAGCGACGATCACGGCGAGCATCCGCGGCGATAAACACTCCACGGCCGGGACCTCGATCAATCCGAGGGCGGGCTTTGTTTATCAGGCCGCTGATAATTTACTGTTCAGGGCATCGGCTGGCACAGCCTTTCGCGCGCCGACCCTGAATGAGCTCTACTGGAACGATGTCAACTGGAACATGTTCGGCGACGTGAACCTGAAACCGGAGAAATCAGTTTCCTATGAATTTGGGCTGGAACGCCGGCTGGCCGATAAAACATCGGCCCGAATTAATTATTTTACATCCAGCGTGACTGATCTGATCCTGTGGGCTTATGATCCGTCAACTTACGTTACCCAGGTTAAAAATATCGGTGAGGTGCAAAGCGAAGGGGTGGAGGTGGAACTGGCGCGGGGCATTGGCCAAGAAGGCAAGGGTTTCATTAATTATACTTGCCAAAAAGTGATAGATAAAAAAGATGCCAATCCGCTGGTCGTTGATAAAACGATCCCCTATACCCCGATCAATAAATACACGGTCGGCCTGGTCTCCGGCGGGACCAGCCTGTTAATTAAATCTGTTGGTGAGAGGTATGCCGATCAAACTAATGTCCTTAAACTGGCGGCTTATACGGTGGTCGATTTCAAAATATCAAGACAGGTTTCCGATGCGATCAACGTTGAATTGGCGGCCAACAACCTGTTTGATGAAAAATATGCCGAAGTAGTCGGCTATGATCCGGCGACATTCGCGCCCAGAAATTATCCCATGCCCGGCCGGAACTATTCGATCGGGGTGAAGTGGGAGCTGTAGTCTGGTATAATTTTGGGTGGTTAGGTTGGTAGGTTTTAGGAGGTAATAATATGATCAAAGCTAAAGAATTGTCTCTGGAAAATGTCGTTCTCTTGGCCGTATTGGTGGCGAGCGTGGCCGCTTCCGTTTATCTGGCTAGACCACAAGTCAGGGTAACGGCGAATACCCCGGTCTTTATCGGGGAAGAGATGACCGTGCAGAGGGGAGTGACGGCAGTCAAGACGGTTACAAGGGCGGTTGAAGCGCCGAAGACAGTTGCCCAACCGGCTCCCGTTCAAACCTCCCTCCCGCTCCCCATTGTTCCGCCCAGCGTGACCAATAAGGTCCTGCCGATCTATCCGGAAACGGCGTTAAGTAATGGGGTGGAAGGCCTGGTCCGATTGTCCGTGCTGGTTGGGTTGTCCGGCGCGGCGGAACAGATCGCAGTCCAGGTTTCTTCCGGCGCGGCGGAGCTTGATGCCGCGGCCGTCCAAGCGGTCAAGCAATGGCGGTTCTCGCCGGCGGCGCAGGGCGGGGCAGCCTTAGCCAGTTGGTTCGAACTCCCGGTCCGTTTTGCTTTGAATTAACATGGCAGTTGAATCACTCGGCCGGATGCTTATTTATATCGGGATCATCATCGTGGTGATCGGCGGCTTTTTTCTCCTGATGGCGAAACTACCCTGGTTTGGCCGACTACCGGGCGATATCGTCTACCGTCGCGAAGGGTTGACGGTCTATGTCCCCCTGGCGACGATGATCCTGGTCAGCCTGGTGCTGACCCTCCTCCTGAACCTGGTCTGGCGGAAATAAAAAAAATCGGGGCGGCGGGATTTGAACCCACGATCTCTACCACCCCAAGGTAGCGCCTTAGACCAAGCTGGGCCACGCCCCGAATAACAAAATTATACTATGATAACGCGTAAATGAACACTTCAGAATTTGAAGTTGAGGCTTAGTTCTTGTTCCGCTGGAAGAAGTAAAGGTAAGTTATTTCCAGCAGGCCAACGGTATTAAGGACCAGCAAACAGATAAACCAGCCCAGTTGATTGTTTTTCCCCGCCTGCCAGAGAGCCAGCCCTTTCCAAACCAGGGACCAGACTATGACCAGCGTGAGCAGCAAGCCCTGGGTAGGGGAAAGATTAGGAAAGTCGAACATCAGGCAACCTCCTTATTTATCCGCCAGATCGCCCAGAGGATCGACAGGGTGGCCAGGAAGAAAGCGACATATAATAAATCTGCCGAGAGGCTTAAGTTAAAGAATTTGGCCGTATCATAAATGACGTAGACGCCAAAGGTGACGACGAATCCCCAACCATAGACCTTTTTCTTGGCCAGGGCCAGGAGCAAACCGAGGCTGACGACCACCCCTTCGAGCAGGATCGAGATCGGTTGTAAAAAACTCATCATATTGGAACCCCCTTTGGCCTGATTTTACACCCGAAAACCTTGCCCCGCAAGGGTTTCCCTAATATAATGGGAATATGACGAGAATAGCCGATTTCGATTTTAACGTCCCACCCGAGCTGGTCGCCCAGGAGCCGGCCGCCCAAAGGGACCATTCCAGGTTAATGGTCGTTAACCGTAAAACCGGAGAGTTGGAGCATCGGTCCTTCCACGAAATAGTCGATTATTTTCAACCGGGCGACCTGTTAGTGCTGAACGATACTAAGGTTCTCCCCGCCAACCTGATCGGGCGGAAAGAAGAGAGTGGAGCTAAAGTTGAAGTGTTGTTAGTTAGGCGGATCGATGTAGCGGCGACCTTTAGGTCGCCAATAAATGGCAGTCTAAAGACTGCCGCTACATTTGATCCGAATATCCGGCAAATTTGGGAATGTTTGGTTAAGCCAGGGAAACGATTAAAAGTCGGATCACGGGTGATCTTCGGCGACAATGAGATCGTCGGATCGGTCCTGGAAAAAACAGAAACGGGTGAGCAGATCATAAACTTTGAGGGCGACCTGGATAAATATATGCATCAGGCGGGGGAGTTACCGCTTCCCCCATACATCAAGAAAGTCGAAAATAGAAAGTCGAGCGCGGAAAGCAGGTATCAGACCGTTTATGCCGAAAAAGAAGGAGCCTCGGCGGCGCCGACAGCCGGTTTGCATTTCACGCCGGAATTGTTAGACAAGATCAGGACCAAGGGGGTAAAGATAGCGACTATTACCCTGCACACCGGCTTGGCGACATTCAAGCCGATCTACACCGAGCAGATCGAAGACCATAAGATGCACACCGAGTATTTTGAGATAACGAAGGAGACGATCGAGGCGGTGAGGGCGGCGGAGCGGGTCATTGCTGTCGGGACTACTTCGGTCAGAGCGCTAGAGACGGTCTTTAACTCACTTCCTTTATCCCCAACTCACCCCCTAACCCCCTCTCTTAGGAAGAGAGGGGGGATTAAGGATGTAATAATTAAAGGTGAAACTGACCTTTTTATCACTCCGGGATATGAATTCAAGGTCGTTGACGCTATGGTGACTAACTTTCACTGGCCGCGGACGACGCTGATCCTGCTAGTCTCGGCTTTTGCCGGCAAGGACTTTATCCTGAAGGCGTATCAGACCGCCGTTAATGAGAAATACCGCTTCTTCTCTTTTGGCGATGCCATGTTAATATTATAACTATGGACTATAAATTCGAAATCACCTCAAAAAGTAAAAAAACGAAAGCTCGCGTTGGCAAGCTCTACACCCCCCATGGGGTCGTTAATACCCCCGCCTTTATGCCGATCGGGACGCTAGGGAGCGTCAAAACAATGTCGCCGCGCGACCTGAACGAGATCCAGACCGAGATGATCCTTTCCAACACCTACCATCTTTTACTCCGGCCTGGTCCAGAACTGATCAGGGCGGCGGGCGGACTCCATAAGTTCATGAACTGGGACAAGCCGATCTTGACCGACTCCGGTGGCTTCCAGGTCTTCTCCCTGGCCCACATGCGCAAGGTCACCGATGAAGGGGTCGAGTTCACTTCCCACCTCGACGGGGCCAAACATTTCCTCACTCCCCGGAGCGTCCTCGAGATCCAAACCGCCTTCGGCTCCGACATCATGATGCCGCTCGACGAATGCGTCGCTTATCCTTGCGAGAAAAAGCTGGCGGAAGAAGCGCTGGTCAGGACGACGAGATGGGCCAAGCAGTCTAAATCCGAAATCCTAAATCCTAAATCCGAACAAGGTACATTATTCGGCATTGTGCAGGGGAGTACTTACCTTGACCTGCGGAAGAGGTCGGCAGAGGAGATCGCCGGGCTGGATTTTCCGGGCTATGGGATCGGCGGACTGTCGGTTGGCGAGCCGCAGGCGGAAATGTTTGAGATGTTGGACGCGGTAACGGACATCCTGCCCGAGAAAGCTCCCCGGCATCTGCTGGGCGTGGGGTATGCCCAGGATATCTTGGGGGCGATCAAGCTGGGGGCGGACCTTTTTGACTGCGTTATCCCGACCCGCCTGGCCCGGCACGGTTCTTTTCTGACCTATGAAGGGAAGACGAGCATCCGCCTGAACAAGTTCGAAAAGGATTTTACCCCGATCGACCCGGAGTGTGACTGCTATGCCTGCCGCGATTTCACCAAGGCCTATATCCGCCACCTCTTCTGGGCGCGGGAGATCCTCGGCCTCCAGCTCCTGACGATCCACAACCTCCGCTTTTTCATGCGAATGCTGGAGAAGGTGCGGGGAGAGATTGCTCAAGGTGAGTTTTAAGATTGGGCGGTGTAGGACTTGAACCTACGACCTCCTCGGTGTAAGCGAGGCGTTCTAACCAGCTGAACTAACCGCCCAAATACCTTAAAAACCAGGGAAAAATGGTGGGCGCGACAGGGCTCGAACCTGTGACTTCTTCCGTGTGAAGGAAGCGGTCTACCACTGACCTACGCGCCCGCAGTGTCGTCAATAATACCACGCCTTGACTGACGCGACAAGTTGGGCTAAACTGAAAAAACGGGCCCATAGCTCAAGGGTGGAGCAATCGACTCATAATCGACAGGTTCTAGGTTCGAATCCTAGTGGGCCCAAAAAAAACGGGAGGAAAATAACATGGCGGAAGAGAAAAAGGTCAAGAGTTTCGAAGAACTGATCAAGCAGGTCGAGGATTTCGAGAAGACGATCAAGAGCCTGGGCGAGAATGTCGCCAAGCTCAAGACCAGGCTGGCCGAGAACAAGGAAAAATACGGTCCAGACCTCTCGGCGTGGCCTAAAGAATAATTACTTTAAGTATTCCTTCAGTTTCTTGGCCCGGGTCGGGTGTTTCAGCTTGCGCAGTGCTTTGGCTTCGATCTGGCGGATCCGCTCGCGCGTGACGTTGAAGACCCGGCCAACCTCTTCCAAAGTCCGCGGATGACCGTCATCCAGCCCGAAGCGAAGCTTGAGCACCGTCCGCTCCCGCTCGGAGAGGGTATTCATCACATCTTCCAGGTCGTCGCGCAATAAACCCTGCAAGACGATATCGTCGGGCGCCTGGATCGAATGGTCTTCCACAAAATCACCCAGCCGCGAACTTTCTTCGTCCCCGACCGGGGCCTCCAGCGAGAGCGGCACCTGGGAGATGCGGATGATCTCGCGCACCTTGTCGACCGACATCCTGGCCCGCTGGGCGATCTCTTTTTCCGTTGGTTTGTGGCCGAGCTGCTGCAGGAGGATGCGCGAGGTCTTGCGCAGCCGGTTGATCGTCTCGATCATGTGGACCGGGATGCGGATGGTGCGCGCTTGGTCGGCGATGGCCCGGGTGATCGCCTGGCGGATCCACCAGGTGGCGTAGGTCGAGAACTTATACCCTTTGCGGTAATCGAACTTTTCCACGGCCCGGATCAGCCCGAGGTTACCTTCCTGGACCAGGTCGAGGAAGAGCATGCCGCGGCCGGTGTATTTCTTGGCGATCGAGACGACCAGGCGGAGGTTGGAGTTGACCAGCTTGTGCTTGGCGCGCATGTCGTCGGTCTTCATCCGCTTGGCCAGGACGATCTCTTCTTCGGAGGTCAGGAGGGGGAATTTGCCGATCTCGCGCAGGTACATGCGGACGGTGTCGTCAACGCCGATCCCCTTGATCTCGGCCAGCTCCTGGTGCAGCTCGTCGGCCTTGACCGGTATTTCCTCGGCGGCTTTCCCCTTTTTCTCGGAAAGCTCGATGCCGAGGTCAAGCAGCTGCTCGATCTCGTCCAGGTTCCTTTCCGGATGCGGGTAGACCGAAAGGATCTCTTCGGGCGTAAGGTACCCCTTGCGCGAAGCCGCCGCCCGCAGTAATTCCAGATTGTCTCTTTTCCCAAACATGCGATCCCCTCCGATTTGTTATCGCAGCTCTTGCTACGAAATTTCAGCCTTTAGGGTGGAAAGCAACTCCGCCACCCGCCGCTCGTCATGGGCGCTTTCGGCCGCCCGCAACTCTTCTTTTAAATTGGTGATCCTCTCCCGGGCGTTTTCGGCCTTGATCACATTGATGCAATCCGAGAGGATCTCGGCCTTATTTTCCAGATCAGAGCTCAACAGGACCTGGGTCAGGAAGCGTTTGGCCGCTTCGTCACTCAAGTTGTCGACGATCAAATTAGGGAGGTCGTTCCCCGCGGCCGGGTCCAAACCAAAGAGGACCGTGACAATGGTCCGGGCCTCGGGCGACTGGAACAGTTCCGGGCTAAGCTCTTTTTTTACCGCCGCCAACGCCTCTGGGTCCTGGGCGGAGAGGGCGATCAGCTTCTTTTCCGCTTCGGCCTGGCGAGAGGCCGGCTTGCCGGTGACCCGGCGCTGGTCGTTCTTCCCGCTCCGGTAAAAGCCCGAGCGTTTGACCTCGGCCAGGAGCGCTTCGGTTTCCATCTTCAGGAAACCGGCGGCTAGCTTGGCGTATTCCTGCTGAATAAAAGAGTCCTTTTCCTGCCCGAGCAAGGCGGCCACTTCGCGCAGGCCGCGCGCCCGGCCCTCGATCTCGGCTGGGTTGTGGCGGGCGACGATCCGCCTGATCTTGAACTCGAGATAGGGGAGGGCGTTCTCGACCGCCTGGCGGAAAGCGTCGGCCCCTTTTTGTTTAATAAATTCGTCGGGATCCTTGGCCCCGGTCAGCGTGACCACTTTGATCTTGAAACCGGAGCCGAGGAGGAGCTCGGCCGAGCGCTCGGCCGCTTTCTCTCCGGCCGCGTCGGCGTCATAGGCCAACACTACTGTATCGGCGAAACGGCCGAGTAACTTGCCCTGGGCGGCGGTCAGCGCGGTGCCGAGGGGGGCCGCCACGTTCTTTAGTCCGGCCTGGGCGACCGAGAGGAGGTCGAGGTTTCCTTCGACCAGAATGGAATACCCTTGCTGTTTGATCGCCTCTTTGGCCAGGTTCAGGCCAAAGATAGTCTCTCCCTTGTGGTAGACCGGCGTATCGGGCGAGTTGAGATATTTCGGATCGGTGTCGCCGAGCGCTCGCCCGGAAAAAGCGATCACCCGGCCGCGCAGGTCGAGGATCGGGAAAATCAACCGGTTGCGGAAACGGTCGTAATGGCCGCTCTGGTCTTCGCGCGGCAGGCTCAAGCCGGCCAGCTCGATCATTTGTGGTGAGGCCCCTCTGGCGATCAGGTGCTGGAAAAGAATTTCCCAACCCTGGGGGGCGAGGCCGAGACCAAAAGTCCGGGCCGTTTCGGCCTTGATGCCGCGCTCCGCTACATAATCCCGGGCGGCCTGGCCGTTCGTTCCTTCATACTCCTGCCGGAAGAAACGGGCCGCCAGGAGGAGGATGTCATAAAGCTTTTCTTTGTCGCCACGGGTCGGGCCGCTGCTGCCACCCGGAGCTTCGACCGCGATGCCGACCTTGCCGGCCAGCTCCACGACCGCTTCGATAAAGCTGATATTCTCGACCTTCATCAGGAAGTCAAAAACATTGCCCCCTTCGCCGCAGCCGAAACAGTGGAAAAGCTGCTTTTCTTCCGAGACGTTGAACGACGGGGTCTTTTCGGAGTGGAAAGGGCAGAGGCCGAGGTGGTTGCGCCCGCGTTTCCGCAAGGGGAGGTACTCGGAAACGATGTTGATGATATTGACCTTGCTCCGGACCGCGTCGATCTGCTCTTTGGGGATCAAACAGGTTTCCTCCACTCGTCGGGGACGAACAGCTCCTGGAATTTATTGATGGCGTAGCGGTCGGTCATCCCGGCGATAAAATCGACGGTGTGCTGCAGCTGGTCCGCCTCCTTGAACCCTTTCTGGAAAGCGGCGCTGTAGTGATAAAAGCGGAAGAGCTGATGGATCAGCTCCGGCACTTTCTCTTCTTCCTGCTTGGCCGCCGGGTTGGTGTAGACGTGGCGGTACATGAAATCGTAGAGGCCGTCCATGGCCGTTTGGACCGGGCGGCTCAGCCTGATCGTCTTGCGGTTGCGGCTGTTGAGAATGGCGCTCTTGACCATTCGGTCGAGAATGTTCTGCCCTAGGATCTTTAAATGCTGTGCCGGCAATTGCCGCTGGGTCAGGACGCCGGCCCGGATCGCGTCCTCGATGTCGTGCTGTAAATAGGCGATCCGGTCGGCCAGGCGGACGATCTGCCCCTCCAGCGTGGCCGGTTGTGGATCGTCGGGGGTGTGGTTGCGGATCCCGTCGATCACTTCCTGGGAGAGGTTCAGGCCGTGGCCGTCGTTCTCCAGCACCGAAACCACCCGGACGCTTTGGAAATTATGGAAGAACGAACTGCTGTAATATTTTTTCAAAATATCGTCGAGCACATACTCGCCGGCGTGGCCGAAAGGAGTATGTCCGAGATCGTGTCCCAGGGCGATCGCTTCGGCCAGGTCTTCGTTGAGGCGGAGGGCGCGGGCGATCGTCCGGGCGATCTGGGCCACTTCGAGGGTGTGGGTCAGCCGGGTCCGGTAATGGTCCTCGATCGGCGAGATAAAGACCTGCGTCTTGTGTTTCAACCGGCGGAAAGACTTGCAGTGGATGATCCGGTCGCGGTCACGCTGGAAAGCGGTGCGAAAATCGCACTCCTTCTCCGGCACGGCGCGCCCCTGGCTGTGAGCGGACAGAGCGGCGTACCTGGATAGGTAGCCGCTCTCCCGTTTTTCGATCTCCTTGCGGATGAGCATCAATTATTTAGTCGAGGCCTTCGTCTTTTCTTTGATCATCGCCTGGGCGGCGGCAAGGCGGGCGATCGGCACGCGATAGGGTGAGCAGCTGACGTAATTCAGGCCGGCTTTATGGCAAAACTCGATCGACTCCGGGTCGCCGCCGTGTTCGCCGCAGATCCCGACCTTGAGGTCTTTTTTGGTCTGGCGCCCCTTCTTGACCGCCATTTCGACCAGCTGGCCGACCCCTTCACCGTCCAACACCTGGAACGGATCGTTCTTATAGATCCCCATCTCGACGTAAGCGGGCAAGAATTTACCGGCGTCGTCGCGGGAGAGGCCCATCGTCATCTGGGTCAGGTCGTTGGTGCCGCAAGAGAAGAATTCCGCCACTTCGGCGATCTTGTCCGCGGTCAGAGCGGCGCGCGGGATCTCGATCATCGTCCCGACCAGGTATTCGATCTTGACCCCGAACTTCTTCATCGTTTCCGCAGCGACTTTCCGGATGAGGTCGACCTGGTTGACCAGCTCTCGGACCTCGCCGATCAGCGGGACCATGATCTCCGGGATGACCTTGAGCCCTTTTTTCTTCAGCTCGCAAGCCGCTTCGATGATCGCCTGGGCCTGCATTTCGGTGATCTCCGGATAGATAATGCCGAGGCGGCAGCCGCGATGGCCGAGCATCGGGTTGAACTCGTGGAGCGACTCAACTTTTTGCTGGACCTTTTGCAGGCTGACCCCCATGTCGCTCGCCAGTTCCTGCTGCTGGGCGGTCTCGTGCGGGACGAATTCGTGCAGGGGTGGGTCGAGGAGGCGGATCGTCACCGGCAGGCCGGCCATCGCCTCAAATATCCCGATGAAATCGCCTTTCTGCATCGGCAGAAGCTTGGCCAGGGCGAGCTTGCGGCCGGCAACGTCGTCGGCCAGGATCATCTCGCGGACCGCCTTGATCCGGTCCCCTTCAAAGAACATATGTTCGGTCCGGCAGAGGCCGATCCCTTCGGCGCCGAACTCGCGGGCGACTTTAGCGTCGTGCGGGGTATCGGCGTTGGTCCGGACTTTCAGGCGCCGTTCGGCGTCGGCCCACTTCATTAGCTGGCCAAACTCGCCGGAAAGGGTCGCCGTCATCGTCGGCACTTTACCCTTCATCACTTCGCCGCTGCTCCCGTTGATGGAGAGCCATTCGCCCTCCCGGATGACTGTCGACTTAACGCTGAACTGCTTGGTCTTGTAATCGATCTGGATATCACCGCAGCCGGCCACGCAGCATTTACCCATGCCGCGGGCGACGACTGCCGCGTGCGAGGTCATGCCGCCCCGGGCGGTCAGGATCCCTTCGGCCACGTTCATCCCGCCGATATCTTCCGGCGAGGTCTCGATCCGGACCAGGATAACTTTCTTTCCTTCCTTGGCCCAGGCTTCGGCGTCATCGGCGTGGAAAACCACCTGGCCGCTGGCGGCGCCGGGGGAGGCGGGGAGGCCTTTGGCGATCACTTCTTTTTTCGCCTTGGGATCGAAGGTCGGGTGGAGGAGCTGGTCGATCTGTTCCGGTCCGACGCGGAGGATGGCGGTCCGTTTGTCGATCAATTTCTCGGCCACCATATCGCAGGCGATCTTGAGGGCGGCGGCGGCGGTCCGCTTGCCGTTCCTCGTCTGGAGCATCCAGAGTTTACCTTTCTGGATGGTGAACTCGATGTCCTGCATGTCGCGATAGTGCTTCTCGAGCTTCTTATAGATCGCTTCCAAAGCCTTGTAAGCAACTGGCATCACTTCTTCCAGGGTCTTCTGGCCGGCGGACGTTTTGGTGGAGTGGTTGACCGGCTGCGGGGTGCGGATCCCGGCCACGACGTCCTCGCCCTGGGCGTTGATCAGGTATTCGCCGTAGAACTTGTGTTCACCGGTCGACGGGTTGCGGGTGAAGGCGACGCCGGTGCCGGAGTCGTTCCCCATGTTGCCGAAGACCATCGCCTGGACGTTAACGGCCGTTCCCCATTCGTGGGGGACTTTGTTGATCTGGCGGTACTTGATGGCGCGGTCGCCCATCCAGGAACCGAAGACCGCTTCGATCGCTCCCCAGAGCTGTTTCCACGGATCTTCCGGGAAATCGCTGCCGGTCCGCTTCTTGATGGCGGCCTTGAAGCGCCGGACCAGTTCCTTGAGGGCGGCGACGTTGAGGTCAACGTCCTGCTCGACCCGTTTTTCCTTTTTGACCTCGTCCATGATCTCTTCGAACGGATCGAGGTCGGTCTTGGTCTGCGGCTTGAGGCCGAGGACCACGTCGCCGTACATCTGGACGAAGCGGCGGTAGGCGTCCCAGGCAAAGCGCTCGTTGCCGGATTGTTTGGCCAGGCCGATCACCGTCTCATCGTTGAGGCCGAGGTTGAGGACGGTGTCCATCATCCCGGGCATGGAGACGCGGGCGCCGGAACGGACCGAAACGAGGAGGGGGTTAGCTTTGTCGCCAAAGATCGCCCCGCCCATGGTTTTTTCTGTATGCTTGATGCCGGCCTCGACTTGCTGATAAAGTTCTTTAGGATACTTCCGGTTCAGCTTGTAATAGACCGTGCACATTTCCGTGGTGATTGTGAAGCCGGGCGGGACCGGGATCCCCAACTTGCCCATTTCGGCCAGGTTGGCCCCTTTGCCGCCCAGCAGATTTTTCAGGCTGGCGTCGCCGTCGGTCTTGGCCCCTCCGAACAGATAAACATATTTCCCCTTTTTCGTCGTCTTGGATCCTTTTGAACCCTTAGCCATTGTCTTGCTCCTTCTTTTTTTTACTGACTGCCAAAATAATGCGGGCGAGAGAAAATGGAGCCGAGGGGGATCGAACCCCTGGCCTCCTGACTGCCAGTCAGGCGCTCTCCCAGCTGAGCTACGGCCCCATTAACAACCTCAAACATCCAACCTCAAACTTCAAAAACTTTGATAACGCAGTAAGTGAACCTAGTAATGATACACTACCGCGTCTTTGCCCCACAACTCCTCGAGCCGGTAATAGTCCCGTTCCGCCTGGCGCATGACGTGGACGACGACCGGGCCGAGATCGAGGACCAACCAACCGGAACCGATCACCCCCTCCCATTTTTGCCCTTTGATCTTCTGTTCACGCAATCTCTGGTTGATCTCATCGCCGATCGCCCGCAGCTGCGGGTCTGTCTCTCCGCTGCAGATGACCAGATAGTCGGCTAGGCTCGATCTCCGGCCGATCGAAAGAGCGACCAGATCTTCCGCTCCCTTGCTCTCCGCCGCCTCGACCACCAGTTGGACCAGCTTCTGGGCCTCCCCTGGTTTGATCGTTATTCTCCCGGCGAGACAGCCAGGCGCTTTTTGGCCAGGTGGCGTTCCACCAGCTGTTTGACCTGGGCCTCATCCGGCTTCCAATAATAGATCTTGTCGACCATCAGGTCGGTTCCCGGGACCATGTTCATGCTGAACTGGCGCAGTTCCAGTACGCCGCGCAGGGCGAGCGATAACCCGAGCACCTGGCGCGAGTTCAGGTTCGTCTGGACGCACTGGAGGAGAGAGATGAAGAGGTTAGGGGAGCGGATCAGGTTCTCCCGGCGCATGATCTCCGCCGCTACCGAGTTCACGAACTGCTGCTGCCGGCCGATCCGGGCGAAATCGTTGTCCGTGTGCCGGAAACGGAGATAGCCCATCGCCTGCTTGCCGTTGAGCTTCTGGCGCCCCGGCTGCAGGTCAATATGGAGGTCGCCCGCGTAATCAACATAATACATTCTCTTTTCTACGTCAATTGTCACCCCGCCGATCTGGTCGATCAGCGCCGCGATTCCCGCCAGGTTGACGGTGATGTAGTAGGGTATCTCGACTTGCAGGAACTCTGCGGCCGTCCGCCTTGCCAGCTCGACCCCGCCGTAAGCGTAGGCGTGATTGGCCTTGTCCAAGCCGCGTCCCGGGATCGTGACGATTGTGTCGCGCGGGATCGAGAGGATGGCCGCCTCTTTCTTGTCGGGATTGATATGGAGTACCATGATCGTGTCGGAGCGGTGACCGAAAGCGTCATCCACCCCGAGGACCAGGATATTGGCTTCCCCCATGATCGCGGCGGTCGGCGTCAGGCTAAAAAAGATGTCGAGCAGGGCAATCCGGGCGGCAATGCTGATTCCGAAGCCGACGGCCGCCGCCAGGCAGACCAGCAACACGGTGATGATGACAAAAGTTTTTTTCATAAGTAACTATTACGGGTCAGGACGCTCCCGGGATGGATCGGGACTTTTTTCCGGAGCAAATAAGCGATCTGCCGGCTGGCCGACTCAACCACCGCACCGTCCAGGTCCCGGAAGGCGAGGCGGCGCAAATTTTTGAGACCAGTGTAATCCCGGCCCTCTTCGATATGGTCGGCCAGGAAGACGATCTTCTCCAATTTTGACATCTTGGGCCGGCCGGTCGTATGGTGCCTGATGGCCGCCAGGATATCCCGAGCCTTGACCTCGAACTCTTCCCGGGCGAGACGGGCCCCTAATTCGCCATGGAGGAGTTTGGGTTCCTGGGCCTGGACCGGGTCGATAGTCAAACCGAGACGGCGCGCTTTTTTCAGGAGCCCGCTCCGGCTATCACGCCGGGCGCAATCGTGGAGCAGGGCGGCCAGCGAGGCCTTATTCAGGCTGACCCGGTGGCGGCGGGCCAGCGCCAGGGCGACCTGTTCAACTCTTAAGGAATGGGCGAACCTTTCCGGGTCAAGGGTCGCCTTGAGCCGGGCCACGATCCAACAGCGTTCTTTCATTTTTGGACAAAAAAATACCAAGGCGATCAAACGGCATCCCTGCCTTGGTTCCTGGGTTAATTTTAGCAATTTCCGGCCTAACTTGTCAACCCTTTTTTTTGCTGTTGTCAGGCCAGGGACCAGCAAGGGACCTGCAAAAAAAGTGAAATATTCATCAAATTTGCACGATATACATACGTGGAAATTAGAGCATCATTAATGCCGTCAGGTAAAGGCAGTAAAATTGCGTCTCCAGTTTTAAGCGCCGCATCAATTAATAGTGGAAGCTTCCCCGTACTCTCTCGTCTTCCTGGAACACCTCCCCTTTCATTAACGTTAAGTGGGCAAGGAATACATGCTATGCAAGCCCTCACTCCCAGGACCGGTAACAACATCCCCTACGACGCTCTGCGGAGCACCAATCGCCCGCTTCTCACTATTAAATTGAACGAGATATTAACCCATCTGGTTACTGCTTATTGCAGTCAAGACACATCTTTGCTTCCCTCGCCTGATCGGGAGAGGATAGAAAAAAATATTGAGATACTTAAACAAGCGCCTTTTGAAATAGCTCTTACAGAATCGTATTCAATTAATGCCCATTCTCATCCGCAGAAAAGAATAGTGTATGTTGACCTGGGCATCTTTGATGCCCTTATTAAACACCCTGAACTTGCTAACTGGGATACGATCGCTTTTGTGGTTGCCCATGAAATATCTCATACCATTTATGCGGAGCAAACCGAGTTGGCTCCTGAAGAAAAAGAAAAATGGGGAGCTCATGATATGGAAAACCAGTGCGACCGGGATGCCCTGGTCATGATGGATAAGGCGAGGTTTAATGTGAGATATGCTGGATTCGAATTCTTTCCTGATCGCGAGCTGTCTCCGGATTCAACCAATTACGGGCTAATTCAATCCCATCCCAACCCTTACGCGCGAAATAGTTTTATTAAGGAGCAGGTAAGGAACAGCTATCCGGAGGCTTATGCCAACGAATCATCGGCGCGAATATTTTCCGGCGAGGAAATTGAAGAGATAAGAATACTTTCGCCGTTTGAGGAAGCAATGAAGCGAAAGAACGGTCCTGGAGCAAAAGATATCACGGCCGGATTGTTAAGATGTTTTGACGCGCTGGCGGAATATCTTTTTATCATCAGCCCCGGATATCCGTTTGCAAATAGAGACTATTGGCTCACTAGCTCTGAATCTCCCGACTTGTCTCGTTCAATCCCCGATCCAGGTTGGCGCGAAAATTTTAAACTTTTTCTGGCAGTTCAAAGTAGCAAAGGAATATCCAATGAAACTGCGCTAAGAGGCAAGTATGCTAAATGTTTTCCCAATGATACGAATCAGGAAAGGTTTGAAAGCTTTGCCTGGCATTATTTTGTTGATGAAATTAATCGGGCCTCATTCAGGGCTGATCTGGAAGATAGATTAGCTCAAGCAGTGAGCAACATCCGGGATAGAGCTGCAAAAGAAGGTGATATAAAATGGCTGCGCGATGGAATTGAAAGAATAGATAGGATTGAAAGTGCAACCAGGGCCCGCGATTTAGCCGAGCTAAAGATTGCCGGCATTGTTCTATTTCTTGATTTGCCCGATTCGACCAAAGAAACGCTTATCGATATTTTTTCAGAAATTATTGGAATTCCACGGAAAGAAAATTCCGGCGCGAAAGTACTCATCGCGCTTTTGCGCGCTTTACCGGCTTTGGATTGTTTAAGAAAGAATAATTCAAAAAGAGATTTGCCCTATGAATCTATTTTAAGACGTTTTAATAAAGTATTATCCGAAAGGATCTTTAATGCAATTAGCGCTACCCCCCAAAATGCTCAAGAAACAGCTTGTTTTATTGAGCTCCTTTCCCTCTCCCTTTTCAATGGGATTCCCGTCAACAACCTCCTTGGAAGAACAAAAGTTATATATAAATTAGAAGCCGGACTGCTGCTTCCTCACCTTCACGCCATAGTTAAGGAGAATAATAAGGGACTTATTATTCTTTTATTTAGGTTGTTAGCGCCTGAAACTATCGCTGAAATACTAAAAGATAAAATAATATTCTCGTTTCTTTTGGAAAATCATCTTTTTGAAGCCCTGGCGCCGTTTGACCTTGGCAGAGTTATGCCGCTAGAGCGGATCGAAGAGATTATTTTTTCTGATAAACTTTCTTCTTTTTGGTTTGTTGTTTTAGATTGTGCGGCTTACAGATATACGACCAAAGAGGCCGATGAATTATTACATAGGATTCCGTCGCTGCTTAAGATTATAGAAAACAAATTGAAGGACCCTGAAAAGGATGGGGAAACCAGGCAACACCTCGCAGCAACAATAGAAAAACTATTGTCAAAAAATAAAACACCAGGAGAGTTTACAATAGATGATTATTGCAAAATATTCGAAATATATCCTGCCATAGCAAATACTGATACTTTGTTAAAATATATTAAAAATGCAAAAATAGAAGAGCTCATGCAACTTTTGCGGGCGATCAATTTTTCTTTAGGCTTGAGTGATGCGTTTCAAATCAAAATAGTTGTTAAAGAGCTTGCATCCAGATTTGGAATTGATCTTGACAAACAGATGGCTGATATTTTAGTTGAACCTAATACTCGCGGTTATTATCGGCTTAAACCTCAAATTTTGAATCGAGCCAGGGGGTTCTCACAAGTCATATTATCATTTGATGACTTATTAGGATTTAACAAAAAGAGTTCTAACGATCTGTTGGTTTCCCCTGATGAGTTTAAGGAATATCAGGAAGAGTTGTCGGATGAAATGTTTTTACTGCTTATTAAAACTTCGAGGTCCGGGCCTAAAACATTTTTAGTTTCCGCCTTTATAGATAAATTGATCAGGGAAAACAGATTTAATGAAGAAGCGCTGATGAAGCTAACTGAAGCTTCGGGCGACCAGACCATGCTTAATCTTAAAATCCCTGAAAATGGACTGCCGCCTGCCAGTGAAGGGCTGGGCAGGCGGATATCGCACAGGGATTTAATTTATTTAGCTTATTTTCATCGCCATGGCTTTGATAATTTGCGACGGCTTGCTACCAGCGAGCTTCAAGCGTGGTTTAATAAATACTGGCCGCATAAAAGCACTTATCGTGATGTTGTTTTGGTCAAGCTGTTTCGCGATACTTTTAATCAATTATCTCTCGATGATCAACAATTGGTTATTTCTCTTTTTCATCATGAAGAGCGAGCATTCAAGTTTAAAGTTAATTGCTATGAAGAACATATCAAAAACCAGCGATCCCTTGATGATAAAATAAACTTATTGTGTTCCATATTCCCGGAACCTTCCCCGACCCGCGATCAATATCTTAATGAAATCCTTCGATCGACTTCTTTTACCGTTACCGAATACGGCAGTGTAATTAATCCTTTATTCTCACGGAAGTCGCGGCAGTATCAAAGGAAAGAAAGCATTGCCCTAGGCACCGTGGGAGCCGCTCTTACGCAAGAAAGTCCGAAAAATAAAATGGAGATACTGCTCTGGTTGTTAGGCAAAGGCGGTAAACCGGGTGCTATTACAATGCAAGAAAATGGAATAGGGGCCAATCTTGATGAGCTCAAAGAATTGTTTGCCGCTTCAAAATCGTTCCGTGATGAAATTATTGAAAACTTTTTCGCCGGCAACAAAGGCCTCTTTTCTCCGGATAATCACGAGTCCCTGGAAAAATTCATTAATGCCGCACTGGCAGACCATCTGCAAATCAAGAAAGGTGATAGTGGATCTACGATAAAATTGAAGCAGTTTGCCGAAAAGGCCTTAAAGGAGTTTTTCCGCCTTGGCCTGATGTCAACTAAACTTCGGATCATGCAGGCATTGATCAATCAACTTATCGAAAATCGAGGCCGCCTTTCCCTTGAGGCGCTAATCAGCGCTTTCCTGGGAGCCCTGGGCGTAGTCGGCGTCAAGCTGGCGCAAATCCTTGCCTCCCGCCGGGAAATAGAAGCAGGTTATCCGGAACTTTACAGCCGGCTTAATGAGCTAAAGGACAATGCCAATCCGATGACTATTGAAGAGGCCATGGAAGCCATCTACACCAACCCGATCCTGGTCAGTAAAAATGTAAAAATAATTAGACCGGTCGGTTCAGCTTCGATCAAGGGGGTATTCTTGGTTGAAATCGAAGGTCGGGAATATATCCTCAAAGTTAGGCGCGCCAGAGCCTATAAAGATCTTCAGGAAGAAGAAGCAAGCTTTCGTGAACTTCTTGAAGCGCTTAAACCCGAGCTAAAAGCGGTCTATAGCGTATCACATTTACCTGATTACGCGGGTCGGATCTTTAGCTGGATAAAGGAAGAGATCGATTTTGAAAAAGAAAAGTCCAATTCCCGTCGTTTAAACCGGGCGGTCGCCGGACATTCTTCAAAAAATATTTCTGTGGCCGTTCCCTGCGTGGTGATGGAGCTTTCAAATCACAATACAATTATTGAGAATGCGGCTCCCGGCGTATCCCTTAAGGAAGCGGAGCAGGACCCTGCCAAAGCTGAATTGATCTCCACCGTGAAATCATTGATTCAGAGAATATTTCTGGCGCAAATCTTTAGGGAGGGCTTTTTCCACGCGGACCCGCACGGCGGTAATATTTTTATCCATCAAGCAGGGGATAAAAAGCTGGTTAACTTTATTGATACTGGTTTATGCGCGGAAATCGATGAAGCGACCAGAGAGTTTTTAAAAAGAATAACACATCCCTTAAAACGGGATATACTGACTGCCCTTAAAACCTTTCTTCCGCCGGAGGTTTTTGCAATAAATCAAGCAATGATCGTAAAAGAAGTTTCTGCCATTGAAAAATTGGCGCCGCAAAGGCAGGGACTGGCTTTACTCGCTCTCTTTGACAAACTTAAGAATTATGAGACGCCGGATGTTTTAGTGCGCGTATTTACCGGCATAAGCAAAGCTCCATTTCTTTTTGAAATGTTTGCCGAAAATCGGGATGAGTATCTTAAAGTATGGTCCTTCACCCTGGTAGAAAAAGCCAGAGCGTTCTTGGCGGAAGGCAAATCGCGCCTTTTTAAAAAGAAATGATTAACAATTGTAGCGAGTCGAGTAAGAAAATTAACCAATAGACTGCTTGATCTCTTCAACGAACTGGATCATTTTGTGAGTGGCGATGCCGATCCGCTCTTCGCCTTTTCTATTTTCTATTTTGGGTTGACACCCTTTTTTTTGCTGTTAGAATTAGGATTATGAGAAAGTTAGCGGCGGTCATTTTAGCCGCGGGGAAGGGGTCGCGGATGAAATCCGACCTCCCCAAGGTTTTTCACGAAGTTCTGGGGGAACCGATGCTGACCTATGTCCTGGCCAGCGTCAAACAGTTGTCCCCCGATATTACCTGCCTGGTCGTCGGCCACAAGCGCGACCTGATCATGGATTATTATAAGGAGTGGCCGCTCAAGTTCGTCATCCAGGAGGAGCAACTGGGGACCGGGCATGCCGTGATGCAGGCCAAACCTTTTCTGGAGGATTTTTCCGGCGATATCCTGATCCTCAATGGCGACGTCCCGCTGATCTCCGGAAAAACCTTGCAGGAGCTCCTTAACTTCCATCGGGAAAAAGGGGCGGCGGCGACCGACCTGACCGCCCTTTTGCCAGAGGCCGGCAATTACGGACGGATCGTCCGCAATGAGCGGGGTGAGATCGAGAAGATCGTCGAGAAAAAAGACGCCACCCCGGCCGAGCTCCAGATCAAAGAGATCAATACCGGGACCTTCTGCTTCGATAAAGAAGCGCTTTTTCTGGCGCTGGCCGAGGTCCGCGCCGAGAACGCCCAGCAGGAATATTATCTCACCGATTCAATCGAGATCCTCCGGCGCCGGGGCCGCCCGGTCTATGCCTGCCCGGCCGCGGACGCTTCAGAAACGCTCGGCGTTAACACCAAGGAAGAACTGGTCGAGATCGAAAAGATACTCCTCGCTCGCCGCGGCTGATCCGCCGAAGGCGGATAAGTCCAGCGATTGACCGCTTTCCGGCCGGGGCATATAATGATGGCTGATGTCTCTACTATTATTCCTCAATGCTGGCTTGCTGGCGACGGCGGCCTTGGCGCTAAGCCTGGCCTGTTATATTTTTGTCAAAGGCCTGGGGAGCCGCCTCAACCGGCTGTTCAGTTTTATCCTGTTTTTGATCGCTCTCTGGGCCTTAAGCTCCCTGGCTTATAATAACGCCGCGAGCATCGAGTGGCTCCTTTTTTGGCGCCGGGTCACGCCGGCCGGGTTAGCCCTGCTGGCCGCCTATTTCCTTTATTTCTGTCTGATCTTCCCGTTCAAACTGATCAATCTGGGTACCCGGCAGAAGCTCTGGCTCCTTTTCCCCGGGTTCGCCTTTGCCTTTCTCTCGATCGCGACCGGCTGGCTGGTGCGCGGGATTACCGTCCGCGGCGAACTCTACCTGGCCCAGCCGATCTATGCCTGGGGCTATATCTTTTACGCCATCTATCTCGTCCTCTATTTTCTGGCGGCGACCTCCGCCCTGTACTATAAATATGCCAAAAGCACCGCCCGGGTAAAGCTGCAGCTCTTCTACAGTTTGCTCGGCACGGTCATCTCCATCGTTCTCGTTCTAGCGGCCAGCCTGGTCCTGCCGCTCTTCGGCCGGCCGGAAATGTTCTCGCTCGCCCCCCCCTTCACTTTGATCATGGCCTTACTGATCACTTACGCCATAGTCCGGCATAACCTTCTCCGGATCGAAGGGTTGACGACCCTCGGCGTGATCTTCCTGGCGCTGGCGGCGGCCCTGGTCGCGACGATCGGCTCGCTCTGGTCCGGCCAATTTTGGCTCCTGCCCCTGCTTTACGTGGTGATTGCCAACGTTTGTCTGGGCCTTTTCCTGGTCGTATCCGCCCCGCGTAACGAGGTCAACCTTTCTTTTTCCGTCTCCATTTTCTCGGTAGCTTTTTGGGCATTTTCCCTGTACATGCTCAATGCCTCTCCCGATAAACTCCTCTGGGAGAGGATGGCCTTTCTCGGCCCCCTGGTCCTGGCGCCATCGTTCATTTATTTTAGCTGGGTTTTTCCGCGCCGCAATTTCCAGATCAAGCTCTGGCATCTGGGCGGCCTGCTTTTTCCGGCGGTGGTGATGCTCGCCCTGGCGTCGACCGATCTGATCGTGAAAGAAGTCAGCCTTCAGGGAACCACGCTGGTGCCGATCCGCGGTTTCGGCTACACCCTTTTCCTGGTCGTTTTTGTCGCTTACATGGCCTATGCTTTGCAGGAGCTGGTCAGGAAATATCTTCAGGCGGTCGGCGGGCAAAAGGTCCAGCTCGGCTATGTCTTCTTCGGTGTTTTCTTGAGCGTGAGCGCCGTCGCCTTGACCAACCTCCTGCTGCCGTTCTTCGGCAACGTCAGCTTTACCACGCTCGGCCCGTTCTTTACCCTGTTCTATATCGTTTTCGTCAGTTACGCCGTCATCAAACACCGGCTGATGAGCATCGAGGTCGTCATCCAGCGCGGCACCGTCTACGCTTTTGCCACCGTCTTGATCATGGCGCTCTATGCCCTGGCGGTCATGATCTCCGAGGTCTATCTCCGGCAGATCATCGGCTACACTTCCCTGGCCGTGACCGCCCTGGCCGCCCTGGTCATCGCCGTCGCTTACCAGCCGCTGGTCACCCTTTTCCAGCTGCTGGCCGACCGGATATTTTTCCGCGGCCGCTACGACTACCAGAAGATCCTTCGCCAGATCAGCCACGACATCGCTTCGGTCATCAAGCTGGAGGAGCTGTCGCGCCTGATCGTGGTCTCTTTTGTGGAGACGATGCGGGTCGCCGAGATCTCTTTCCTTCTCCCCGATAAAGACCACGAGCATTTCCGCTCCGTCTCCCTTAACCTGCCGCATTACAAGCGAATGGAGATCGACCTGCGCAACCCGATTATCAGCCGCCTGGCGCTGAAGGGCGACATTCTGGTGCGCGACGAGGTCGAGGACGAGATTAGCCGCGAAGACAATTCCGCCTTGGTCCCCGTGCGCGACGCCATGGACCGGCTGGGGATCACGGTCTGGGTGCCGATCATCGCCAAGGACGAGCTGAGCGGCATCATCGCCCTTGGCGACAAGCTGTCGGGCGATCTTTTCACGGCCGAGGACCTGGCGCTCCTGACCACGCTGGCCAACCAGACGGCGGTGGCGCTCGATAACGCCCGGCTCTATAACGAGGTCCTGACGATGAAAAATTACAGTGAAGAGATACTCCAGAGCATGACTAACGGCGTGCTAACCACGGACAACACAGGGCGGGTGGTCACTTACAACCAGATGGCCGAGTCGATCACCGGCCGGAAATGGGACGACGTTATCGGCCGGACCTGCGAGGAGGTTTGGGGGAAAATGGGGGCGATCCCCCGGGCGATCGAGAGCACCTTGCGCGGCGCCCCGCTGATGAACTTTGAGACCGGTTTATCCTCGCCGGTACGCGGGCTGGTCCCGGTCGCTTTCTCCTCGACCCTGCTGCGCGACAGCCAGGGTAAAAAGAACGGCGCTCTGCTTTCGGTCCAGGACCTTTCCGAGATGAAGGAACTGGAGGGGAAGATCCGCCGGGCCGACAAGCTGACCGCCCTGGCGACGATGGCCGCCGGGATGGCCCACGAGATCAAAAACCCGCTCTCGTCGATGAAGGTCTTTGCCCAGCTCCTGCCGCAGAAGATCGACGACCCGGAATATCGCCAGAAGCTGGGAGAGATCATGCCGCGCGAGATCGACCGGATCGACCGGATCGTGGAGAGCCTGCTTAGTTTCGCCCGGGCGACCGAGCCGACCTTTGTCCGGGCCAAGGTCGAGGAGATCCTCGATTACAATTTGAATTATTATACTGACAAGGCGCAGGGGGCCGGGGTCAAGATCAGACGGGAATATACCGAACTGCCGGAGATCGAACTCGACAAGAGTCAGATCTCCCAGCTCTTTTCCAACCTGATCCTGAACGGGATCCAGGCGATGCCCGAGGGCGGGGAATTGACCGTCAAGACGTTCCCCGGGAAGATGGTCGATGATCTCCTGCAGAGCGTTAAGGTCCAGGTCTCCGATACCGGCCACGGCATCCCGGAAGAGATGCAAAAGAAACTTTTTGATCCGTTCTTTACCACCAAGTACGGCGGGACCGGGCTTGGGTTGACCATCTCCCACAGTATCGTCGACGGTCATAAAGGGTTTATTGATGTCGAGAGCCGGGTCGGCCGGGGGACCACTTTCACGGTTACTTTACCCGTCTCCCAGGGCTTGCTATAATGAGGGGACATGAGCCAGGATAAAGCGCTACTGGTTACGGCCGATCATAAGACTGAGGCGCGGGTGAAAGAGAGCCTCCCCGGTTTCACTTGGGTCACGGTCAATGGAGCGGAAGGCGGGGTGGCGGCGGTCGCCGAAAAACCGCAGTTGATCATTATCGACCAGGCCACCGGCGGGGCCGGCAGCTTACAGCTTTTCCGCAACCTCAACGCCGCTTGCCCGCAAGTCCCGATCATTCTCCTCTCCGCCGAGAACGATATCCCGACGGCGGTCCTGGCGACCAAGGCGGGGGCGGCCGATTTCCTGAAAAAACCTTTTACCCCGGAACAACTGCGCGGCGCGGTTGACCGGGCGCTGGCCGCGCTGGCCAGGGGGTATTATCGTTTCAACCCCGAGGGCTGGCTGCGCGGCGAAAGCCAGTCGATCAAACGTCTCCACGAAGCGATCCGGGGGGTCCTCCTCTCCAGCACCAACATTATCCTGCGGGGCGAACCGGGGATCGACCAGCGGGAAGTGGTCGAATTTCTCCACGCTAACGGCTTGCGGCCGCGGCGGCAGCTCCGCCTGATCGACTTGGCCTCATTCCGGCGGGAGGACCAGGAAGCCCATTTCTGGGCGACCGTCCAGGAAGTGCTGGCCGAGACGCCGGGCCAGCCGGAAGAAGAGCGTTGCGGCACCCTCTATTTGGAGAACAGCGCCGCGCTGGAGCCCAATTTCCAGGCGAGCATTTTCGATTACTTTGCCGCCCGCCGCGGCGAAACGCGGCTGGTCATCGGCCGCCTCGGCCCCAGCGCGGTGCCGAAAGATTACGCGGTGATCGACCTCCCGCCGCTGCGCGAACGGCGGGAAGACCTGCCGCAGCTCTGCGGCGAGGTGCTCAAGCGTTACGCCCTGAAACATAATAAGCCGGCCAGCGGCTTCTCCGCCGAACTTTTGGCTTTTTTAGGGCTCTACGACTTTCCCGGCAATTACGCCGAACTGGCCGGCTTGATCGAGCAGGGGGTATTGCGGGCGACCGGCGACATGCTGGAACTTAAGGACCTGGCGGTCGATTATCGGGCCTTGAAAGAGCGGGCGATCAAGCGGGCGGCCTGGTCCGGTGAAGCGAGCCTGGGTGAGACCAAACGCGATTTTGAAGTGGAACTCTATCGTCTCCTGCTGGGGAAGTGCGGCGGTGATATGACTGCGGCCGCCCGTTTTCTCGACCTGCCGCGGACCGTCCTCGGTGAGCGCCTGACCGAGTTAAGCTAAGACCCGGCGGATCAGATCTTCGGCCTCTTCCTTTGTCCCCGCCTCGGCGATAACTCTGACTATCGGTTCAGTATTGGAGGCCCGCACATGGACCCAGCCTTCGGGGCGGATCACTTTGACCCCTTCAGTTAAGACCAGGTCTTCATCCGGGAAAGCGTGTTTGGCTTTTTCGATCAGGTCACTCGCCGCGTCGAGACCTTGGCACTCGAGCTTGGTCTTGATCATGAAGTAGTGGGGTATCTCCTCGGCCAGGGCGGAGACCGGCCGGCCCTTCAAGGCCAGAGCGTTTAGCAGCAGAGCGGCGCCGGTCAAGCTGTCCCGGTTCAAGCCAACCTTTGGATAGATGACCCCGCCATTCCCTTCGCCGCCGATCAAAGCTTTGACTGACTTAAGCTCCTCTACAACATTGACCTCGCCGACTTTAGTCCGGAGGCAGAGCGCCCCGAATTCGCGGCAGACATCTTCGATCATCTTGCTGGTCGAGAGGTTGACTACCACCAGCCGTTTACTAGCGGGGACGAGGCGGCTCCGGCTAAGGATAAATCTGACCGCCAGGGCGAGGGTCGCTTCTTCGCCCAGCGCGTGGCCGGTCTCATCTATCACTGCCAGCCGGTCGGCGTCAGAATCCATAGCGAAACCGATGTCGGCCTGCCGGGAGCGGACCAGCGCGCGCAGTTCCGTCAAGTTCTCCGGCGTCGGCTCCGGGTTATGAGCGAAGGGGAGATTGACGTCGGTGTTGATGGCCGTGACCTGGCAGCCGAGTTTTTCCAGCAGTTCGACCATGGCGACAGCACCGGCGCCGTTGCAGGCGTCGACCGCCACCTTGAATTTCCGGCGGCGGATCAGGGCGGGATTGACGACCTTGAGGACCCGGGCGATATGGGTCGCTATTCCTGTCCGGTCGCTGGCCACGCCGCGGGCCAGGCCGGAACGGAATTGTTTCCCTTCGTAGATCTGGATCAGCTGGCCGGCCTGGGTCTCGTTCAGGAAAACCCCGTCGCCGCGCATGAACTTGAGCCCGTTCCAGGGGAGGGGATTGTGTGAAGCGGTGATGACGATGCCGCCGTCGGCTTTGAGCTTGCGGGCCATGATGCCGACCGTTGGGGTGGGGACGATGCCGAGATCGACCACTTTGCAACCCGTGGAAAGCAGCCCGGAAAAGATTATCCCCTTGATGAATTCCGAAGAAGCGCGCGGGTCGGTCCCCACGACCACTTTTCCGCCGTTGAGATAAGTGCCGAAGGCTTTGGCGAAATCGAGACAAACTTCCGGGGTTAACGACTCGGGGACAAAACCGCGGATACCGGAGATGGAGATCTTGAGTGTCATGACGCTCCGCATTATAAGATTATATTTGCATTTTGGCAAGCAATACACTATATTATTAAGCACAAAAGATGAGCATAGTTTACGGCGCTATTCTGCCCCATCCGCCAATACTTATACCGCAGATCGGCCGGGATCGGATCAAAGTCGCGGACCAGAGCCAGCGAGCCCTGACCGAGATCTCCCGACGGATGGCGGGGATGAGTTTTGACACGATCGTTGTTATCACCCCGCATGGCGAGGTCGGCCAGGCCTCGGTTCCCGTCTATACCAGCCATATTTTCGAGGGATCGTTCGCGCAGTTCGGCCAGAGTAAGCCGCTCTATACTTTCAAGGGCGATCCGGAGCTTGGCCTGGCCATCGTCAAGGATTCACCCCTGGCCAGCGCTTGCCCGGAGACCTTGCTCGACCACGGTGTCCTGGTGCCGCTCTCCTATCCGCAGGCGGCCGGGATCAAGAAACCGATCTTGCCGATCGCCATCGCTTTTCTCCCGCTGAGCAAGCTTTTTGCCTTTGGCCAGTCGCTGGCCAGGACGGCCGACCGGCTGGGGAGAAAGGTTTTGTTGATCGCTTCGGCCGATATGTCGCATCGCCTTACCCCTGACGCGCCGTCGGGCTATTCGCCCCGAGGGAAAGAATTCGACGAGAAGCTGGTCGAACTGGTCAGGAATTACGACGTGCCGGGGATATTGAAATTCGATCCGGACCTGGCGGAAGAGGCTGGGCAGGATGCCCTCTGGTCGATCGCCATTTTGCTCGGCGCGCTCGACGGGCAGAAAGTTAAGCCAGAGGTCCTCTCCTACGAAGGGCCTTTTGGGGTAGGCTATATGATCGCCGGGCTGGAAGTCGGATCATGAGCGAACACCCGCTGGTCAAGCTGGCCCGGCAGACGATCGAGACTTACGTTAAAAGCGAGCAGATCGTCACTGAACCGAGAGAATTGACGCCGGAGATGAAAGCGCAGGCCGGCGTGTTTGTCAGCCTCCATAAACGGGGTGAACTGCGCGGCTGTATCGGCACCTTTGCCGCGACGACCGCGAACGTTGCCCAGGAAGTGATCCGGAACGCGATCGAGTCGTCGACCCGTGATCCCCGTTTCCCGCCGGTGACCGAAGCGGAGTTGCCGGAACTGGAGATAAAAGTTGATGTCTTAAGTCTGCCGGAGCCGGTTGCCTCGGCCGCCGAGCTCGACGCGAAAAAGTACGGGGTGATCGTTAAGGCCGGCCACCGCCGGGGGTTATTGCTGCCCGACCTGGAAGGGGTTGAGACGCCGGAGGAACAGATCGCGATCTGCCGCCGCAAAGGCGGTATTGGCGAGAACGAACCGGTCGAGTTGTTCAAGTTTCAAGTCAGGAGGTATCATTAAAATGATCAAAACGGGAATAGTTGGTGCTGGAGGATATGCTGGCGTTAACCTTCTGTCAATTCTATTACGGCACCCGCAGGCGGAAGTCAGCTGGTTGGTATCTGAAGAAGCGCATAAAGGGAAGAAGATCTCCGAGCTTTTCCCGCATTTAAATAATATCTGTGACCTGGCTTGCGGCACGCTTGATGACCTGGAAGCGCTGGCTAAGAAAGTCGACGTCGTTTTTCTCGCCCTGCCGCACGGCATCGCCCTGAATTATGTTCCCAAGATACTGAAAGCGGGGGTGAAGGTCGTCGACCTTGGCGCCGACTACCGGTTCGATGATGAAGCCACTTTCAAAAAATGGTACGGGATCGACCACGCGGACAAAGGGGCTTTTAAAGAAGCGATCTTTGGTTCGCCGGAACTGTTTGGGGAAAAGATCAAGCCAGCCCGGCTGGTCGGCAACCCCGGCTGTTATCCGACCGCTTCGATCCTGGGGACCGCGCCGCTGATCGTGAGTAAATTGATCGACACCAGCACGATCATGATCGACGCCAAGTCGGGCGTTTCCGGGGCCGGCCGCTCGGCTAAAGTGTTGACCCTGTATTGCGAGCGGAATGACGGCGTGATGGCTTACGCGGTCACCAACCACCGGCATATGGGCGAGGTTGACCATATCTTGAGCAAAGTTGGCGGGGAGAAGATCGGGGTTACTTTCGTGCCGCATCTTGTTCCGCAGGACCGAGGGATTTTGACGACGATCTACGCTAAGTTATCAACTAACAACTTACGACTAACAACTAACAACCTAATGAAGATTTATTCGGAATTTTATAAGGGCAAGCCGTTCGTTCGCGTTTATCCGACGCCATGCACCAAGAACGTCCGGGGGACGAACTATTGCGATATCGGGGTCGAAGTCAACGAAGAGAAGGGGACAGTGATCGTTATGTCGGCGATCGATAACCTGATCAAGGGGGCGGCCGGACAGGCGGTCCAGAATATGAATATAATGTGGGGCCTGGGCGAGAAGACCGGGCTCGAAGCGATCGCTTTGTTTCCGTAAACCATATGAAGACCATAAAAGGTGGAATAACTGCGCCGCAAGGCTTTAAGGCCGCGGGCTTAGCGGCGGGGATCAAGCAGTCGGGTAAGATCGACCTGGCGCTGATCGTTTCCGATGTGCCGGCGACCGCGGCGGCAGTCTTTACGAAGAACCAGTTCAAAGCAGCCCCGATCCTCGTTTCGCAGCAGCAGATCAAGTCCGGCCTTTGCCAGGCGATCATTGCCAATGCCGGGAATGCCAATTGCGGGACAGGGAAGAAGGGGCTGAAGGACGCCTGGCAGATGGTCAAAGAGACGGCCAGGGCGCTAAAAATCAACCCCCGGCATGTCCTGGTCACCTCGACCGGCTCGATCCATAAGTTCCTGCCGATTTCAAAGATCGTCACGGCTATTCCTAAACTGGCTAAACAGCTCTCTAAACAGGGCGGGGAAGCGGCCGCCCGGGCGATCCTGACGACCGATACCCGCAAAAAGGAGATCGCCGTCAAAGTCGCCATGCCTAACGGCAGGCAGGGCGGTTATACCATCGCCGGTATTGCCAAAGGTTCCGGTATGATCCACCCCAACCTGGCGACGATGCACGCTTTCATCACGACCGACGCGGCCATCGATCGCCGCACCTTGCAAAAGCTGCTCAAGCAGGCGGTCGACGCCTCTTTTAATCTGTTGACTGTTGATCAATGCATGTCTACCAACGACTGCGTTTTTGTGTTAGCCAACGGGGAGTCAAAATCCGAAATCCTAAATCCGAAATCCGAACAAGGTTTTTATAAAGCGTTGGAGTATGTTTGTAAATATTTGGCACAGGAGATAGCGCGGGACGGGGAAGGGGCGACGCAGATGATCCGGGTCAAAGTGACCGGAGCGCGGAACGAGGCGGAAGCGCGCCAGGCCGCGCGGGCGATCGCCGGCTCCGACCTGTTAAAATGCGCCGTTTACGGCCGGGACCACAATCCGGGCCGGATCCTGGCCGCGGCCGGCTCGACCGGAGCCAAACTTAACCAGGATAAGATGACCGCTGACATGAAATTCCCGCCCAAGGGGAAACAGTCAGGGAAAGAGACCCTGGTGACCTGCTATCTTGGAGTGGGCAAGGGGTCGGCTGAAGCGTGGGGTTGCGACCTGACCGAAGGATATATTAGAATAAACGCGGAGTACCATACCTAACTATGCAAAAATCAAAACTCTTTAAACATTTAATTAGACGGGCGAACGCGGTCCTGGAAGCCTTGCCGTACCTGACCAAGTTCAACGGCAAGACGATCGTCATCAAATATGGCGGCGCCGCCATGCAGAATGATGAATTGAAACAGATGGTCATCCAGGATGTCGTCTTGCTGAAGATGGTCGGGATGCACCCGGTCCTCGTCCACGGCGGCGGCCCGGAGATCAATAAATTTCTGCGTAAGCGGGGGCTCGAGCCGAAATTCGTTGGCGGCTACCGGGTGACCGATAAAGAGACGATGAAGGTCGTCCAGAAGGTCCTGGGGGAGAAGATCAACGCCGAGGTCGTCCGGTTGATCAAGAAGGCGGGGGGGAAGGCGAAAGGTTTCTACGGCAAAAAAGGGCGGGTCATCAAAGCCTTCAAGTACTGGAAGCGGGATGAGGCGGGGAACCGGATCGATCTCGGGTTCACCGGCCAGGTCGGCGGCATCCGCTACCGTTTCCTCCAGAAATGGATCAAGCTCGGCTATATCCCGGTGCTGACCTCGATCGGCGTCGGCAAACGGGGCGGTGTCTATAACATTAACGCCGACAAGGCGGCGGCGGCGATCGCCGCTTACCTCAAGGCGGAGAAATTGATCATGCTGACCGACGTGGTGGGGGTGCTGGACGCCAACGGCCGGCTGGTCTCGGAAATGAATAATTACAAGGCGCAGAAGATGATCAAGGCCGGGTCGCTCTCCGGCGGGATGATCCCCAAAATCAAATCGACCCTCTACGCGCTGAACAAAGGGGTCAAAACGGCCCATATTCTCGATGGCCGCCTGCCGCACGCCCTGCTCCTCGAGCTCTTTACCGATCACGGTATCGGGACGATGGTGAGGAAATAGCTTCTAGGGTTTCTTGACGAGGAAAAGCTTCTGCCCGTATTCGACCGGCTTGCCGTTGTCCACCAGTACCTTGACGATCTTGCCGCGCACTTCCGATTCGATCTCGTTGAACAGTTTCATCGCTTCCACTATGCAGACGACCTTCCCCGGCTCGACGCTGTCTCCCGCTTCGACAAAGGCCGGGGATTCCGGTGAGGGGGAGCGGTAGAAAGTGCCGACCATCGGCGAAGTGATGGCGACTAGGCCATCTTCCTCTGATTTTTCCTTGGCCTTGGGTTCTTGGGAAATGGGGGTGCCAGGGGCTGAGGACTGGGGACCAGGGAGAGGGGCGCTAACGGTGTGGCCGCCTTTTTCCCGCCTAACCTCATACTTGACCCCTTTTTCCTCGACCGCGACGCCGGAAATGTCCTCATCCTTAACGAGCTGGATCAGTTTTTTCAAGACTTCAAAATCCATTTAAATCACGCCCTTCCGAGGTACTTGCCCTCGCGAGTGTCCACCTTGATCACATCGCCGACGTTCAGGAAAAAAGGGACCTGGATGACCGCGCCGGTCTCGACGGTCGCCGGTTTGCCGCCGGAGACGGTGTCTCCCTTGAAACCGGGGGAAGTCTCGGTGACCTTGAGCTCGACCGAACCGGGGAGCTCAACATCAAGGATCTCTTCACCATAGAGGGAAATGTTGCAGACGAACCCTTCTTTGAGGTATTTGGCGGTCTCTGCCATCTTCTTGGCCGGGATGGCGATTTGCTCGAAGGTCGCTTGGTCCATAAAGTGGTAGCCTTCGCTGTCGGAGTAGAGGAACTGCATTGGGGTAAAGTCGATCCGGGCAGTCTCGATCTTTTCTCCCGGCTTGAATGTTTTTTCCGCGATCGCGCCGGTCCGCAAGTTCTTGAACTTGATCTTGATCCAGCTCTGCTGGGCCGCCCGCTGGTGACGGTATTCCAGGCAACGAAAGATGCTACTGTCCATCTCTACGGTCGTCCCCGGTTTGACGTCGTTTATCGTAATAGCCATAACAGCGAGAATTTTAGCAAACTTGACCCTAATTGGCAAGTGAAGTAGAATAATTACATGCTCATTTTCTGGGCGGTTGCCGCCTATCTGCTCGGTTCGGTCCCGTTCGGGGTGCTGGTCGCCCGGGCCTGGAACGTTGATATCCGCCGCCGAGGTTCCGGCAATATCGGCGCCACCAATGTCTTCCGCACGCTCGGTCCGCTTCCCGGGGCCCTGGTCTTTCTCCTCGATTTTCTGAAAGGGGTGCTGGCGGTCTATATCGGTTACTGGGTCGGCGGTGACCCCATGGTCGTCCTGCTCATGTCGGCGGCGGTCATCCTGGGCCACATGTTCCCCGTTTTCCTCCGCTTCCGGGGAGGGAAGGGGGCGGCGACCGGTCTGGGGGTGCTGTTCGGCCTGGCGCCCGACATCTTTTTTATCGGGTTCCTCTTGGCCGGAGTAATTATTTACACGACCCGTTATGTCTCGGTGGCGACGCTGGCCACTTCCCTGGCCATCACTCTAATGATGTTCTCTTTCCACCGGCCACTCCCGTATTGCCTGTTGACGCTGGTGGTGACCATATTTATCTGGTGGCGGCATCTCCCCAATATCAAACGACTGCGCCAAGGGACGGAACTTAAAGTATGAGCCGGGTCGCGGTCATCGGCGCTGGCGCCTGGGGGACGACGCTCGCGATCCTCCTGGCGGAGAACAAACACGCTGTTACCCTCTGGGCCTACGAGCGCGACCTTGTCCCGGAAATGGCGCAGCGGCGTGAGAACGTCCGTTTCCTCCCCGGCTTTCCACTGTCGCCGAATATCACTATTACCGCCGAAGCGAAAGATGCCGCCGCCGCCGCCGAGTGCCTCCTTTTTGTCGTCCCGACCCAGTTCCTTCGGGCGACAGCGTGCCGCTTTACCGCCACGGTCCGCCCCGAGGCCTTGATCATTTCCGCCGGCAAGGGGATCGAAGATAAGACTTTGCAGCTGCCGCTCCAGATCCTGGCGGAAACTTTGCCAGGGAGGGAGGCGTGTTGTTTATCGGGCCCGAACCTCTCGGCCGAGATCGCCCGCGGCCTACCGGCAGCGGCGGTCGTGGCAGCCAGGGACGAAGTGGCGGCTAAAAAAGCCCAGGGACTACTGCTCATGGATCGTTTCCGCGTTTATACCAATGACGACCCGACCGGGGTCCAGCTGGGTGGCGCGCTCAAAAATGTGATCGCCATTGCGGCGGGGGTGGCCGATGGTTTAGGGTTGGGGGACAATGCCAAGGCTGCCCTGATGGTCAGGGGGAGCGCCGAGATCACCCGCCTGGGGGCCGCCCTGGGGGCAAAAAAAGAGACCTTTGCCGGCTTATCCGGAGTGGGCGACCTGATCGTGACCTGCTCCAGCCGCCTGTCGCGCAATCATCAGGTTGGAGAACAACTGGCCAAAGGGATAAAGCTTAAGGCGATCCAGGCCGGGATGAAAGAAGTGGCCGAAGGGGTGCCGACCGCCCTGGCGGCCAGGGCGCTGGGAGAGAAACATCAAATCGACCTGCCGATCACGACCGAGGTTTGCCGGCTCCTTTATGAAGATAAAGAGCCGCTTCGCGCCATGAACGATCTGTTGACCCGCCTCGCCACTAGTGAATAATCAGCGCTTTTGAGTCTTCCGACCGCTTGGTCATCTCTTCGATCGGTTTGTTCAAGATATCCAGGTATTCCGGAGTGATGATGTGCGGCGTGACAAAGACCAGCAGCTCGTTCTTTTCCCGTTTGGTCACCGACTTGCGGAAAAGCTGGCCGATCAGCGGGATGTCCATCAAAAGAGGAACGCCGTAGTCGGTGGTGCTGTCTTTTTCCTTGATCAGTCCGCCGACGACGAAAGTCTGGCCATCCTTGACCATGACCTCGTTGAGGGTTTCGGTCGTATCCTCCTGCGGCAAGCCGCCGACAATGGTCCCTTCACTGACCTTTGGCGCGACCCTCATTCTGATAAAACCGTTCTTGGTTACGGTCGGCGTCAGCAGAAGATGGGTGCCGACCGAGAGGAAATTGACCACCTGGGTGGTAGAGGTCTGGCCGACCACGTCGGTTTTGTAGGGGAGTTTCTGGCCGATCAGGATGCTCGCTTCCTTGTTGTTGAGGGTGGTCAGGCGGGGTGAAGCGACGACATCGATCTTCTGGTTAGTGGCCAGGGCGGAGAGATAAGCCTCGAAGCTGGCGGCCGAGAAGATCGAGAGGACGTGGGCAAAGAGCCCCTGGGCAGTGTTGTTGGCCGTCCCATCAGCGTTGATCATCTTGCCGGCCTGGCCCACGGTCTGGGCGTAGTTGTTGGGGTTGGAGGCCCGGGTGTATTTGGCGTCGACGCCGACATTACCGTCCAGGCCGCTGGTGATCTGGATCATCTTGACCTCGACCATCACCTGGACCGGCGGGACGTCCAATTCCTGGATCAGCTTTTCCACCCGCGGCAGGTAATCGGAGCTGGTCTGGATGACCAAAACGTTGTAGCTGTCGTCGGCGGTGACGACGCTCTCCGCCGGCAGGACGGCGGTCAGGGTCGCTTTCAGGTCGGAAGGTTTGGCGTTGCCCAGGTAAAAGGTGCGCATGATCTTCTTGGTCGAAATGAAGATCGTCCCGTGGTCCTCGAACCAATCGAGCCCCTTGGTCCGCAAGACCGCCTCCAGGCCGTCCTTCGGGTCGATGCCGGAGAAAGTCACGGTCACTTTCCCCTTGACGTCGTCCCCGGCGACGATGTTGACGCCGGTCGCCTTGGCAAAGATCTGCAGCACCGACTTGACGTCGGCGTCCTTGAGGTTAAGGAAGACCTTCCCCTTGGCCAGACTGATATTGGTCATCTCCTTTTGAGCCGCCAGGGCCGGGACGGCCAAACAGAGGACCAGCAATAAGACCAGACCCAGCCTTAGCCCTTCATTTGATGCTCGACGTTTGATATTTGACATTCTATTTTCCCTCCACGCGCAATATTTTCGTCTGGGTCCCCCGGGTCAAGACCACCTGCTCTTTACTGATACTAGAAACGCGCCAGCCCAGGATCTTGCTCCCCATTGTTAGCGCCTGGCCGGAAATAAAAGCGACCTGCATGCCGGAATCTACCCAGATCCCTTCGAGCTTCGGCTCGACCGGTTTGGCCGCTGGCGCCGCCGGAGCGCCGGGGGTCTCAGCTTCGGGTGGCGGTGGTAATTCTTCCCGCCGTTTGATCTCGATCCGGAGGGCGAACGGGTCGATCGCCTTGACCTCGAGCGTGGGGAGATAGAGGAGGTCGATATCGTTTTTTTCTGCCGCTTGGATTTCCTGGGTGGGGACCGCGGCCGGGGCCGGCGCCACCAGGGCCGGTTTAGGGCTGGGGACCGTCCCCGGCAGATAGGAGGCGAGCAGGGGCCAATAAGTAAAGGCGGCATAGGCCAGCGAGACCGCCAGGATCACACCGATCATTATTTGTCTTGCCATAACTTAGCTCTCTCCGTTCAATAATAGGCCGTCAGGTTCATTTTAACGTCCAGGTCGGGCGACGCGCCGCCGGTCGACGTGATGTCGAGCGTGTCGATCAGGATCAGGGCGCGCAACTGGTAAAGGACATAGAGAAAATTGTAGAAGTTCTTGTATTTCCCGGAACAGGAGAGGGTGAATTGCAGGCCCTCGCCGCTCTCTTCCAGCCGCGGCTTGACGAAATTGATGTTGAGGCCGGAGTGGGCGGTCGCCTGGGAGAGCATCTTGAGCACTTCCAGCGCCCGGTCTTCGCGGGTCAGCTCGGTCTTTTGCGGCATTATGCCGATCGACTTCTCCACGGCATCGAGGATCTTGATCTTCCCTTCGGCGATCTTGAGGTCCAGGCGCTGGCTGCGCGCTTTTTCCTTGAGCATGGTGATCTCGTCCCATTTCGGGGTCAGCAGAAACTGGTAGAAAACGTAAAAGACGACGAAACCGATCGTCATGATCAGTAAATTGCGTTCTCTTTCCGATAGTTTGAGCGCCGCCATTATTTCTCCCTGACCTTCCCGCTGATCTCAAAATTGAACGCCTCGGTCCCGTAATCGCTGTTCTTGGCCGCCTGGACCAGTCCGACCCCCTCGAACAGGGGGGAGGTCGAGAGCCGCAGGACGAAACGGGAGAGGAGGTTCTCGGCCGTGTCGGTCTGCCGGAAGACGATCCCCCAGAAATGGATGTCGTTGCCGTTGAGGTTGAACGAGTTCAGCGCGGCGCTCTGCGGGATCAAACGGCTGACCTCTTCGAAGGTGCGGAAAACCTTGGTCCGCTTGTTCTCAAAGGTGCGCATGGTCAATTTTCTTTGCTCCTGTTCCTTGGACGATTTTTCGATGGCATCGAGCCGGGCGATGCGCGGCCGGTATTCTTCCATTTTTTTCTGGATGGCAGCCAGCTCGTGGATCAGAGTAAAGGCCTGCAGCCAGAAAAAGACGTAGACCAGAGCGAGCGCGCCGACAAAAGCGGCGACCAGGTATTGCGGCTTGAGGAACTTCAGGGCGGTCAATTTCCAGCGGTATTTGACCTCTGGCGGGAGCAGGTTGAGCCGGCGGCCGCCGGAGAGAGCGGCCCCGAGAGCGGCGGTCAGCCGCGGATTAAGCTTGGGGAGAGGTTCCGGGGCGGTGATCGGGATGCCGAGCGCTTCGCTTAAGAATTCCTTGAGGTGGGGGGTGAGCGAACTGCCGCCGGTCAGGAGTATCCTGTTAACCGACCCTTCACCGGTCTGCCCCTTGTAGTACTCAAAGGTCCGGGCGAGCTCGCTCTGGATCTTTTCCAGGGCGGGGCGGACCATCGCCTGGAGCTGGGTCAGCGGGATAGCGCCGAGCTTGGGGAATTCATCAAGGTTGACCGGCACGCCGTGCTCAACCTTGATCCGCTCGGCTTCCTCGGTCGTCAGCTCGACCCGCCCTTCGGGCGAAACCAGGACCCCCGACATGGCGTGGGTGAGGTTCTCCCCGCCGATGTTAAGCTCGCGGTTGAACTCGAATTCCCCCTGGCGGAAGATGCTGATGTTCGTCGTCCTCTTACCCATGTAGATGATCGAGGTGATCTTGTCCGCGCTCTTGACCAGTTCCGGGCGGAAAAGTTCCTGGATGGCGTCAGGGAGGACGGTCATCCCGAGCAGTTTGACCCCGGCTTTGGCCAGGATATAGACGGCTTCCAGGTAATATTTACGGTGGATGCAGGCGGTCAGGTAATCGACTTTCTCGGTGAAAGCAGGCCCCTTGGTGATCGGGTAGAAGTCAAAGATCGCCTCTTCGATCGGAAAGGGGAGCTCTTCGGCCAGTTTCCACTTGATCGCTTCGGCCGCTTCGGTCCGGGGGAGTCCCGGCAGGGAGAACAATTTGACGAAAGTGTCGCTGCCGCCGGCGACGACGATCGCCTCGCGCGAGCGGAGCTGGTTGGATATTAGGATTTTTTTCAGGGCGTCGGCTTTGGCGTCTTCGAGCTGGGGGTGTTTGTCCAGCAACTGGTAGGGGAGCTCGGTCATCCCCCAATTTTTCAGGGTGAAACCGGAATCCCGCCGGTCGATCTCGACCACCTTAACGGAGGTCACTCTCAAGTCGATCCCCAGGAGCGAGCGTGAACCCATAATTGACGTCATTATAGCCGATAGAGACGGTTTGTCAAACGGCTCTGTGCTATAATATCCGGCGAAAAGGGGTGTGATGATCAAAGCGCGGGACCTGGTTCCCTTTTTAATATTTCTGCTCATCTTCCCGCTGGCGCCTCTCTTGAGCGGTTGCGGCGAAATGCTCAAACCGGAGAACCGGGGTTCCTTAGCGGCTGGGGCGGTGGTGGCGGGGTTGTTCGCTTACGCGATCAAGGAATCACCGCCGGCCACGCTGGTTACTATCGCCTCGACTAGCACGACAACGACGGGCACGGTTACGACCACTTCAGGCGGGACAACTACCACGGTGAGCGGCGGCGGGGCCGGGGACGGGAGTGGCGGCATTGGCGGGGTGGGTGCGGTTTGGACCAAGGTGGCCTCGGGGGAATTCAGCGGACGCGAAGGCCACGGCTTGGTCGCTTATGGCAGCCAACTCTTTTTGCTCGCCGGCTATGACGGCCACAATTATCTTAACGATGTCTGGCAGTCGGCCGACGGAGCGACCTGGACGCAGGCGACGGCCGAGGCCGGTTTCTCCAAAAGATACGGCGCGGCTTGCGCGGCTTTTGACGACGGCCTCGGGCAAAAACTCTGGCTGATCGGCGGGGTGGCCGGCGCGAAATACAACAATGAGATCTGGAAATCGTCTGACGGCGCGGCCTGGACCCTGGCTGGTTATGCTCCCTTCAGCTCCCGCGAGGCCGCGGTCATATTGAACTACAACAGTAAGCTCTGGATCATCGGCGGCTTGGCCACCGGCGGCGGTTATAAAAATGACGTTTGGTCTTCGGCCGACGGCGTAACCTGGACACAGGCGACGGCCGCGGCAAGTTTTTCCCCTAGATATCGCCATGCGGGAGCCGTTTTCTATAACCAAATGTGGATCACGGGCGGGTATGATGGCGCCAACACGCTTAATGATTCCTGGTCTTCAACGGACGGGATCAATTGGACGAAGGCCGCTGGCAGCATGTTCTCCACCCGGGAAGGGCATTGCGCGGTAGTCTATAGCGGTCGGATCTGGGTCATTGGCGGCCAGAACCGCGCCACGGTCTATAACAGCGTCTGGTCTTCTGTCGACGGGAGTGACTGGACTTTGGTCGCCGGCAACGCTACGTTCAGCCCGCGCTATCGCCACGCCAGCGAACTCTTTAACAATAAGATCTGGCTGACCGGCGGCACCAATTCAACTTCCTACCGGGACGACGCCTGGGCGGTTCAGTAAACCTCGCCCCAGCCGGTGACATCAAAAGACCCTTCCGTACCGATCGAGCCAGCGGATATCCCCGGAACGGCATCAAAATTAATAACATTGGGATTGACGGACAGTTCCGCGTCGTTGCCGATCGTTACCGAATGGGCGACGACCAGACCGGTGAAGTCAAAATTGTTGCCGACCACGAGAGCCTGGCCGGCGAAGATAAGCCCGTTGGAAGCGAAAGTGTTACCGGCTACAAAATTTCCCGGAGTAATAAAAGAAGTGCCGGCGCCGGAGGTGACGTCGGCGATGTCGCCGCTGTTGCCGATAGTTATGCTCTTGTCCGAATACCAGAGGCCGCTCTCACCGATGTTGCTGTTGTTGCCGACGATTATCTCGCGGCTGGCGATCGCCGTGAAATAGTCGCCGATCGTTTTGTTGTTGCCGCAAATGATCGTGCCGGTGGCCACAATGGTTGTGATCCCGGTCAGCGTCAGAGTATCCAGAGTTACATTGCCCTTGACATAATAGGCGTCGGGAGACAGCGGACCGCTGAACGTCCGGTTGCCGGTATAGGTTGGGGTGGTATTGGCGATGTTGATCTGGGCGTTGTAGTAGCTGGTTTCCAGCGACGGCGGGGTGGTGGGTGGAGCGGCGTAGGTTTCTTCCTCGCCGAGAACGCTGCCGCCAATGATCGTGCCGGTGGCGGTAGCGTCGCCCGTTATCGTGGTGCCGCCGCCCATGATGAGATTGCCGTAGACAAAGACATTGCCGTTAACTTCGCTATTATTGCCGATAACGGCGCCGCTGCCCCCCCCCATGTAGATCGCGTACGAGTCCGCGATCGAGCCCAAGCCGCCGCCGGTTTTCTTGAACTTAGCCTGGACCGTGCGGCTGACGCCCGCTACTGTCCCGGTCACCTCAACGGTACATTCTTGGGTCCCTCTGTTCACGTAGTTGACGGAAAATGTGCCAGGCCCGAGATTGACCGGGCCAAAATCAACATTGTTCGACCAGTCGGTATCGGCGGCCAGCGAGGTGACGATGGTAAAACGCATTCCTCCCTCGGCCACGTTGAGCGCTTGGATCCCGTGCAGGTTTTTGGCCGCCGAAACGCTCTCCCCGGAAAAGATCGAGGCAGCGATCATCCCGAGGAGGGCGACGATCACCAGGACGAAGACAGCCGCGACGATAACCTGGCCTTTCTTGGTCATAAGTTCCTTATCCTGGCGGCGGATTCCAGCGTGGCGACCCGGGGGCCGCTCCCCAGGGAGAGCCAGACCCGGATGCTTCGGACATTTTCCTTGACCGCGGCGACCTCGCCGGTCGACCCGAGATAAGTGAAGCGGAGCCCTTCGGGGCTGATCAGGCCGGTCACCAGGGTGTCGCTATTCCTTAAAAGGTTTGTCCCGCTCGCTTCAAAAGTTATCGCCGCGCTGTCCAGGTCGAGGAACCGGATCCGCGAGGGCTCCATCGTTTGGATGTCCTCCGGTTTCTTGATCCGGCGGAGCTCCCGGGTGATCCGGTCCATCGCCCGCCGGGCGTTGCCGACCGCCGCTTCCCGGCCGCTGACCGTGACCCAGCCTTGCAGCGCTTCGACGATAAAAGCCGACATCCCGAAGGCGAGGATGCCGAGCAGGGTGAAGATCATCACCGCTTCGATCAAAGTGAAACCAGATCTATTATTGAATTTCATAAGAGATGGCCAAACTGACCACTTCGACGGTCGAGGCGGCGTCCGGCTGCCCGCCCCAGACCCGGACCTTGACGTTCTTGAACGGGGTGTTGTAGCCAACGGCAGTGTTCAGGTCGCCGGTCGCCACCTGGGTGACGATGATCCGGTACTGGTAGTTGGAGAAAGAACCGCTAAAAGCGCCCGAAGTTTCACCGGTCACCGTCTGGGCAAAAGAGCGGGCCAGGTATTCTTCCATTTTTTCCTGGGCGAGATAGACCTTCTTGTTGAGGGTCTCGACCCGGGCGGTGCGGGGGGCGAGGGTGATGAAAATGGCGATCAATAAATAGAAGGCGACGGCAATGACCGTCAGGCCAATGACCGTTTCGATCAGGGTCAATCCTTTTCTATTCGTCATTGAGAATAGATCCTCCCGGTGTTGGGGGTGATCCGCACCGTCCGGCCGCTGGTCCCCCGGGTCAGGGTGACAATCCCTTCACTCGAGATCCCGGTAGGATTATTTTTATCCGCGTACGGCGTGCCGAGCGGGCTGAATTCAACTTTACGGCCCCCTTCAATCGTTGCATTGAGAGTGACATTGAAAAGCGTATTGATATAGACGATAAAGCTGTGGCCGTTCTGGTTAGGATCGTTGACGACCGTGTCGACGGTGCCGGTCGTCGTGTAGAGGGTGTAGCGATTGGTCGGATTGACCTCAAAACTGATCCCGTACCACTGCCCCTCACCGGCGGCCATCGACTGGGCGTAGCGGAGGTCGGCGGCCAGTTTATCGCCGGCGCTCCCCAGTTGAATGTTGCTGATCGAGCCGGAGATGACGATGACGGTAATGACCGAAAGGATGCCGACCACGGCGATCATGATAACGGCTTCGATGATGGTAAACCCGCGCGCGCTCATTCTGGGGGCGATTTTAGCACTTTGGCTGGAACAGTGCAAACTTTCCCAGGCCCAGTTTATGGAGGAGATACTGGCCGCAGACCCGGAGCGTTTGCAGGCCGTAGACGGTGCTCCGCCAGAAGTTGATCTCCGAAGCTTCGGCAAAGTAGCGGCAGGGGACGGCGATCTCGCCGGCCCTGAAACCGGATGCGGCGGCTTGGGCGAGCATTTCGGTGTCAAAGACAAAGTCGTCGGAATCGTCTTCAAAGCGGATCGTTTCCAGCAGTTTCCGGCTGAAAGCGCGGAAACCGGTGTGATACTCCGAAAGGTTGAGGCGAAAGGTCAGGTTTTCGATCAAGGTCAGGAATTTGTTTGAAGCCAACTTGTAGAGCGGCATGCCGCCGGCCAGCGTTTCTCTTTTACCGCCTAAGACCCTTGATCCCATCATAATGTCTACTTTCCCCTGGAGGATTGGTTCGACCATCTGCGGGACTTTAGTCGCGTCGTACTGCCAGTCGGGGTGGACCATGACGACGACATCGGCGCCGCTCGCCAGCGCTTCCTTATAGAGCATCTTCTGGTTGCCGCCGTAGCCGAGATTGCGCGGGGTCCGCAAGACGCGAATGCCGAGCGAGCGGGCGATCTCAACGGTGCGGTCTTTCGAGCAATCGTCGCCGAGGAGGACCTCATCGACCGATCCGGCCGGGATGTCCCGAAAAGTCTTCTCCAGCGTCTTTTCGGCGTTATACGCCGGCATGATGACGATCACTTTGGCCATGCTGGCACCTTTTTTAAACTGATCTCGTCGAAATACGCCGTCCCTTTGGTCGTCGCCCCAAAATCACCGAGGCGGCACTCTATTTTAACCCGTTCGGCATTCGGTGGTGTGCGGCTGGTCACTTCCAGCAAGGTCCAATCATTATCCCCCCGCAAGATCCTGGTCCGGAGGGAAGTCCCGGCGATCTGCAGAAAAGCCCCGGTCCCCGCCGGGCCGACGCCGGCCGTCTTGACCCAGCCGGCCAGCCGGTAGGTAGTATCGGGCTCGACCTTAACTTCCTGGACCCAGCGCGAATCGGCGGTGCCGTCGTGCCGGACCATGGCGCAGTTTCGTCCCGACCTGGCTCCCGGTCGAAGCAGATACTCGCACTGCGCTTTATCGTCCTGCCAGCATTCCACCAGCCAACCGGCCGGCTTGTTAACGAGCGCTTGTTCAAAGCCTGGGTTCTTGACCAATTCGGGCTGGCCTTGCCCGCTGGCCAGAGCCAGTTGCCGGAGCCTCTCCCGGAAAATGGCCGGCCCATTCCCCGCCGGCAGATCGCCGTCGGTCACGATATATTTTTTCCCGTGAGGTGGCAAGACGATGAACTTCAAACCGAACGGCTCGCCGTTATTGTCATATTTAAGGAGAAAAGGATAAATGCCGGCGGCCAAAATTGCCGGGCCGGCGATCTTTTTTCCCTGGACAGTCAACTCACAACGGGAGGGGCTAGCTACCAAAAAACTATACCGGCCGCCGGCCGGCAGAAGGAGAAAGCCGGTGAACTCGACCGAGCATGGCCGCTCTGGGGGGACTTCTTCGCCCAGCACGTTCCGGAAATAGTAATTCGACTCCGGAAAGTAGAGCATAGAGATATTTCCCTGGGGTCTGTTGGGTGGTCCGGTGAGGCGATAAGTAACACTGGGCCGGCCCGGCTCCTGGCGCGGAACTCTTTTCAAAACCATGGTTTGGCTCCGCTCATAGAGCGGAGCGAACCGTCCGGAGCCGACCAGATAAGCCAGGATCTCCCCGTCTTCCGCAGAGAGATTAGGTTGGTCGATGACCAGGTAGTCAACATGGCCGAGCGCCGGAGGTAAACCTTTCCCTTCTTGGAACCATTGTCCCCAGAGCGTTGGCCGGAAAGGGTTGGGGAAGAGATATATCTCCCGGCGATGGGAGAGGTGGGGGACAAAGGCCGAAGAGGCGGAGACCTTGGCGTCAGCCGGGATAAGTTGGAGCGCGTCCAGTCTGGCCTGGTTGGCTTTGGCAGAGTAAATGTTTCCGCGCTCCAGCAACAGAGGGAGCTGGCGCGGCAGGGGAAAATGGCTGAAGGCGAAATTGCCGGCCAGGGCAAAAACGAGGACGAGCCAACCGAGAAATTTGACCGCTTTGTCTGCGGCAAAAAAACGCCGCCGGAGGAATTTAAGGCCGTCAACCAGCGCGAAAAACAAAATGGCTGTCTGGATATAATTATAATGATAATAGATCGAGCGGATATAGCCTGTCCCGCTCAAGACGTTCAACCCGAGCGAAGGGAGGGCGAGGAACATATAGGCCGGGCCGAGTAGCGGAATAAAGGCGAGCGGGGCGAGCAGGCCAAAATAATAGGCCAGGCTGTCGGGGCTGAAAATTTGCCGCAGATAAAATTGCGGATTGAATAAGTTGGCCATCAATCCCCGGAACCAGTGGGAGTAGGTCAGCGGTTGCGCGGCGAAGATCCCGACCTCATTAAAGAACGGCAGGAAGAGGCGCGAACAGAGGAGATACCAGGCCAGGCTCAAGCCGGCGGTCCACCAACCGTGTACGTATTCTTTTTTGAAGAGGACCAGGTAAAGGCCGAGGAAGATCCCGGTCAACGAAACCTCGTCCTTGGCGATCAAGGCTAGAGCGAGCCAAAGATAATAATACCGGTAATTTTTCTCCTGAAGAAAAAAGAGGGTCAGGACCATGGCGGTTACGGTAAAAGCTTCCGGGTGGTATTGCTCCAGGTTCATATTTTGCAGAGCGGGATAGAGGAGGTAGGCCAGGGCGACGGTTGCCGCCAGCCAATCGTGTTTTAATTCTTTCCGCGCGAAGAAGAAGAGGGGGACCGCGCCCAGGGCGATGATCAGCGCCTGGAGAATAAATAGGCTATTGATGCTGCGGAAGAGCCGGAGAGCGAGCGCGGCGAGGAAATGATAGAGGGTGATCGAATCGCCAAAAATGTTCAACCCCCGGACCGTGACCAAAGGAGCGGAGAATTGAGAGAGGAGCCAGGCTCCCTGGTCCTCGATCCCGGCATCAAAGGCTTGGGTCTGGAAGGTCTGATGGAGGAGGATAGAATAAGCCGAGAAGGTGAAAATGTAGTAGCCGACCGCCGCCAGGACGATGAACCAGGCGTAACGCGGCTGGCCCAAGCTTTTTAGCCAATTGATAAATGAGCGGAGCAACCCGCGATAATTCTCGATGGTTTCGGCGAAGGTTGGCGGCCGGTCGGTCATAACCCGATCTGCCGGCTGATGATATAAAGCGGCCGCTGTTTAGTCTCTTCAAAGACCCGGCTTAAATACTCGCCGATCACCCCGAGGAAGATCAGCTGGATCCCGCCGATGAAGAGGACCGTGACCAGGACCGAGGTCCAACCCTCGATCGCCCGGCTGGTAAAGAGGCGGATATAGACCGCATATAATATGTAGAGGAAGCTTAGGCCGGCGACGGCCAAACCGAGATAGGTAGATAAGCGCAGTGGAACGGCCGAGAAAGAAGTGATCCCGTCCAGGGCGAAGGAGAACATTTTCCCGAAGGAGTATTTGCTTTGGCCGGCGGTTCGCGCCTCCGCTTCGTATTCGACGAAAGTCTGCCGGAAACCGATCCAGCTGATCAGGCCGCGGAGAAAACGGGAGCGTTCGCGGACATTTTTCAACGTATCGACCACTTTCCGGTCGAGGAGGCGGTAGTCGGCGCTACCGGCCGGGAGGTTGATCTTGGCGATCCGGTTGATCAGCCAGTAGAAGAGACCGGCCGTTAACCCTTTCAATTGCCCGGCCCCCTTGGTCTCTTGGCGGATCGTGTTGACCACTTCGGCCCCGTTCTCCCACTGCCGGACCAGTTCCGGGACCAATTCCGGCGGATGTTGGAGGTCGGCGTCGAGCATAATGACCGCGTCACCCTGCGCGACATCCAGGCCGGCGGAAAGGGCGGCCATATGGCCGAAGTTACGCGAGAAACTGACCGCTTTGACCTTGAAATCCTGATTATGGAGGGTGGTAATGACTTGGAGCGAGTTGTCCGTGCTCCCGTCGTCGATGAAAATGATCTCGTAGCTGTTCTTGAGGACTTTGGCCAGCCGGGCATGGAGCGGGAGGAGATTCTCCGCCTCATTAAAGACCGGGATAACGAGCGATAGCCTAGGCTTTTCTGACATGGGTAAAGTTAATTATACCAATCACCGACAAGCTAAACAAGGAGTCAGCAAGACGAAACAGCCCTCACCCATGGTGCTAAAGACTCTCACCCTCTCCCAGAGGGAGAGGGTATGTTACCTTGCATAACACCTTCTCCCGCCCTCACCCATGACGCTGAGGCTAACTCACCCTCTCCCAAAGGGAGAGGGTATATCGCCTTGCGAAACACCTTCTCCCCCTGGGAGAAGGTGCACTACTTTGGCGGATCGGATGAGGGAAAGAGAAGGTGCGAAACTTTAACACATCGGATGAGGGAGAACAGAACCAACATAAGCCCAACCAGGGTCATTCCCTCCCCCAGATAGTTCCAGATCGTCTGGCCGAAGTATAACCTAACGTGAGTTTGTTGGGGATAAACGAGCATAAATGACGGGGAGACGAAATAGACTTTGTCGGCCCCTTCGACCTGCCAGTTGGGATGGTAGGAGACTTTGATCAGGTGGGGTTGGCCGATCAGGTTGGTGTCGAAAATGATCTCTTCGTTCTTGATCGTCTCTTTGATCTCCGGCTGGGCCATCTTCAGCGGTACTTTGGGGAGAGCGCTCAAATCGCTCGCCTTCTCTTTGAAGCGAGGGTCGTCCCGGAAAACAAGGAAAGGTTCGTCACCGGTGTAATTGCGGAACCAGTCGAATGAGGCCAGCTTCCACTTATCTGTCCGGAAGAAGACCGGCTCGTACCGCAGTGGAACGACATAATGCCCGTCGTTCCCGGTTAGACGATAGATCTGGTATTCGCCGAATGTTTTTTCCAGTTGAAAGCCCGGGGTCTCGGCGGCCGCCTTTTTGGCTTCCGGTGTCCGGACGATATATTGGGCGACGTTGAACAGGAGGAGGTGAGGCAAAGCGGTCGGCAGGTTAAGATGGGTGTATTGGTACTGCGGGAAGGGGCCGGAACAAACTTTGGAAACTTCCGACTGGATATAAAAGATGAACGGCGAGCTGGGGGAGGATTGCATGTAGAGCCCTTCCAGCGTGTTCCGTTGGGCAAATAACGGGAGCGACTCAAAGACCCGCTCGGTGCCGAAGGCGTTATGGAGTGGCGAGTGTTCATACACCACCCGTCCGTTGTCGGGCGAGCGGAGGTGGGTGCTGATCTGTTGCAGGAGGGGCCAGGTGTTCTTGCCGTCAAAGCCGCTGTAGTTCCAGGCGATCCACCCTTTAATGAAAGTAACGTTGACCGCCGTCCAGAGGATGACGGAGAGGAGGAGTATCCCGGGAAGCGCCTGCTTGAAGTTCATTTCCTTGAGGAAGACGAGCGGGAGGGTCGCGCCAAAGATGGCGATAAATATCTGTAAAATTGGGATGAAGCGGATGTCGAGGACGCCAATCCGGGGGCCGAGAAAATAGAGGAGGAGGCAAAGGGCGATAGTGTAAATAAAATACCAGGTGCGGCGGTCAAATAGGTTGAGAAAGATGGCGAGGAGGCTTAAGATCGCTCCCGGGATCAAGACGCGGGGGAGGACCTCAAAGATCGATTTGATATACCAGGCGGTGACGTATTCTGTGACATAGGGGAGGGTGGCGAGGAAGGGGAGGAACCAGAAACCGAGCAGGAGCGTTCCCAGGCCAAAGACCCGGACGAGATACCAGAGATTGTCTTTGAACGACTGCCGGCTGAAGAGAAAATACGAGCCGATGACCAAGCCAAAAATGAGCGAGTAACCGTGACTTAGCCCGAGCAGGCAAACCAGCAGGCCGTTCAGGATAATCCACTTTTTATCCCTTATCCCAGCATAGAGCGTCCCGAAGAAAAGAAAAGCGAGTGAGATGCCGAGACTGTACGAGATCTCGCCGGCCAGGGTGCTCGGAATATTGGCCCCCCACATGCTGTTGGCTTCGTTGAAGAGGAAGGGGAGGGTGAAGAGGGCGGAGGTGATCGGGACCGGGAAGTCGTACTTTAGCGCCCGGAAAGAGAAATAGATGGAGAGCGGGAGGAGAAAGATCCCGAGAACGGAAATGAGCTTGAAAGCGATCTGCAGCGGCAAAATAAAACTAAGGCCGGCCATCAGGACGAAGGGGAGAGGGAAATAATGGTAGAAGAGCGGGAAGCCGGCATAATTCCCCATCATCCACCCCATGATCTTCCCCTGTGGCAGGAGGGCCTCTTTCAGATAGACGGCGGTATTATAGTGCGAGCCGGTGTCGCCGCCGGTCGTGATCGTGCTGGAAAAAAGCTGGTTCGGGGCAAAGAAACTTAAGAAGAAGACCAGAATAAGCGCCAGAATTACCAGATCGGCGACGGACTCGAAAGAGAGTTGGAATCCTGCGACTGAACGTCGCGGCTTCCAACTCGCGAGGAAACCGCGAAGTTTATTCGCAGGTTTCCTCGCAGTGTCTAACCGCTCTTCCTTCACTTTTTCTTGATGAATTGGGCGGCGATGAAGGCGATGACCAGGGCGGCGAGCAGGAGGTAGATGAGAATATAGCTTAGGCCGAGGAGCGACTCCTCCGCCGTGATCTTGACCGTCCCCGGGGCGACACTGGTGTAATGAAGGCCGCCGCTCTCATATTCGGTGACGGCAAAAAGTTGGTAGGTGCTCCCGTTGAGGGCCGAGAAGTTTTTGAGCTTGAAGCTGGCGCTCCCTTCCGACTTGGGGGATAGGACCAGCTCGACTTTCTCTTGGCTGATGCTCAATTCTTGCGGCGCGACGAGATAAGTCTTTGCCCGGACCTCGCTCTCGCCCAAATTCTTTAGCGTGAAGCGGAGCTCCCCTTCTTTGGCAAAAGCGGTCGCTTTAGCCTGGCCAAAGATAGGTGAGGGAGCTTCCCGGCCGAAGGCGTAAGTCTGGACCGACAGGGCGGAGAAAGGATATTGGTTGGCGTCGGTATAGTGGAGGATCAGGAGGAGGGGATAATTCCCCGGGACCTGATGGGTGAGCGGGACGTCGAACTGGGCCTGATAGGCGGTGTTGACCGGGAGCTCCGGCCGTTTTTCGGCCAGCAGGCTTTGCCCGGCGACTTTTATTTCGGCCCGGAGGTTATAGGCCGACTCATCTCCCTTGTTGGTCGACGAGATCATGACCTTTAAGTTCTTCCCCTGGACTTTCGAGGAGAGCGCGGTGTTCAGGCTGATATAGCTGGCCTGGGCAGGAACTTCCAACATCAAACATCCAACTTCAAAACAAAGGGCAAATACCAAAACAGAAGAACCCAAACGTTTGAGATTTGTTATTTGTGATTTAATATTTGTTTTGAAGTTTGAGGTTGGAAGTTTGAGGTTCATTTCTTTCCTTCAATAACTATCTGCCTGAAGTCGGCGACAGCCAGATATAATTTCTCGAGTGACTTGAGGAGGGCGAGGCGGTTCAGTTTTAACCGTTCGTCCTTATGCATGACGAGGACTTTATCGAAGAAGGCCTCGATCGGGTCGGTTAGGCGGGAGAGTTCCCGGGCGGCGGCGGTCCACTCTTCTTTCTTGATCCGCTCGTTGACCTCCCAATTAACTTTGAGATAAAGCGCGTAGAGCTCCTGCTCTTCCGGTTCGACCAGGTCGTGTTCCAGCACCTGATCGCGCGGTGCTTTGCCCGCGATCCGGGAGAGGCGGTCGGCCGAGGCGATCACGCCGGGGAACCACGGCTCAACGACCAGCCGGTTCAGGACCTCGGCCTTGGCCAGCGTATCGAGGATATCGTTGAAGTTGACCAGCGCGGCCTCGGCGATGTCATGGCGGACCCCTTGGTCGACCAGGATCGGGCGGAGGCGCCCGACGAAAAATTCAAGGATATCTTTTTTGAGCTGGGAGAGGTTAGGGTTCCCGGGCAAGAGCGCTTCATAGCCTTTGTAGGCATGCTCGATCGTCTCATCGAGCAGGAGATCGAGCTTCTTTTCCCCGACGATCCGGATGATCCCTTGCACCGCCCGGCGGAGGCCGTAAGGGTCTTCCGAGCCGGTCGGGATATAGCCGGCGGCAAAGGAGCCGACCAGCGAGTCGAACCGGTCAGCCAGGGCGACCACTGTCCCGGTCAGCGACCCCGGCAGTTTATCTTCGGCAAAGCGGGGGAGGTAATGTTCGAGGATGCCGTCGGCCACCGCCCCTTCTTCCCCGGAGGTCCTGGCGTATTCCCGCCCCATCACTCCCTGCAGTTCCGGGAATTCAAAGACCATCTTGGTCGTCAGGTCGGCCTTGCACAATTCGGCGATCCGGTGGACGACTTTCAGGTCGTTAGCTTCGAGCCCGAGCCGCCGGCCTAGCCACTCGCCCAGTTGGCCGATCCGTTCCGCCTTCTGGCGCATATTCCCGAGCTTTTCGAAGAAGGCGACCTTGGCCAGGTCGGGGAGGCGGAGCTTGAGCGGCTGTTTCTGGTCTTCCTCGAAGAAAAAGCGGGCATCGGTCAACCGGGCGGTCAGGACCTTTTCGTTCCCGGCGACAACGGTTTTATTCTTGCAGCCGTCGGTAACCACCGCGAACATCGGCCTTAGATTGGAACCCGCGAATGAACTTCGCGGTTCTAGTAACGGGAAATACTTTTGGTTTTTCTTCATGGAGGTGATCAGGACTTCCTGAGGTATGTCGAGGAACTCTTTTCTGAACGTTCCGACATAAACAACAGGGTTTTCCACCAGGAAGGTCACTTCGTTCAGCAACCCTTCGTCGACCAGCGCGACCGCGCCCGCCTTTTTCGCCGCCGCCTCAACCTGCGCCTTGATCAACAGCTTTCTTTCTTCCTGATCGACGACCACGCCGAGCTTTAAAAGTTGTTTTTTGTAGGGTAATAACTCCGCAGCCCTCACCCGCTGACCCTTAACCTTCCCCCCTCTCCCAGAGGGAGAGGGGTAATAGCGATGAGCGAAAGTTGTGTTGCCGGACTTAATGCCGGCCAGCTCGAACTTAATGACCTTTTTGCCGTAGAGAGCGACAATCGAGTGGATCGGCCGGATGAACTTGAAGTCTAGTTTTCCCCAGCGCATGGCGAGCGGCTGGTGGAGTGAAGAGATGATCTCGGGGAGGAGGGTGGAGAGGAGCTTTTCTGTTTTCTGCCCGTGGCGGACCACTTTGGCGAAAACATAATTTCTGTTGTTGAGGGTCCGGACAGTCAGCTGTTTGAGGTCGATCTGATGGCTCCGGGCGAAACCGAGCGCCGCCGGGGTCGGCTTGCCGGACGGATCAAAAGCGGCTTCAGCCGACGGGCCTTTCAACTCTTCGGTCACGTCGGGTTGTTGGCCGGCCAGGCCCGCCACGAAGAGAGTTAAGCGCCGCGCCGTCCCCAGCGTGACGACCTGTTCGAAGGTGAGCCGCTCGCGGGCCAGTTTCTCTGTCGTTTTTAGGCGCAAGTCGTCCAAGAACCCCGGCATTAAACGGGCCGGGATCTCTTCGCAACCGAGCTCGAGCAGGAGGTTCATGGTGTCAGTCCCTCCACATATATTTTCGCGCACCAGCGCGCCATCTTCCTGATCCGCAAGATATACGCCATCCGCTCGGAGACCGAGACCGCTCCCCGCGCGTCGAGAATATTAAAAGCGTGGGATGACTTTAAAATATAGTCATAGGCCGGGAGGACCTCGCCGTTCTTGAGCAGGCGGAGCGCCTCTTTCTCGTAGATGCCGAAGAGGAGGGAGAGTGCGGAGGTGTCGGCCGTCTCGAAATTGTACTTGGAATGCTGTCTTTCCTGGGGTAAATAGATGTCGCCGTATTTGACGGTGTCGTTCCACTGGATCTTATAGACGCTGTCGACTTTCTGGATGAACATGGCGAGCCGCTCGAGGCCGTAGGTGATCTCGACCGGGATCGGTTTGCAGTCGAACCCGCCGCACTGCTGGAAGTAGGTGAACTGGGTGATCTCCATCCCTTCGGCCCAGACTTCCCACCCCGTTCCCCAAGCGCCGAGGGTGGGGGATTCCCAGTTATCCTCGACAAAGCGGACGTCGTGCTTGGCCGGTTCAATGCCGATCGCCCGGAGCGAATCGAGGTAGAGGTCCTGAATATTTAAGGGCGACGGTTTCATGATGACTTGATATTGGAAGTAGTGGAAGAGGCGGTTCGGGTTCTCGCCGTAGCGGCCGTCGGTCGGCCGCCGGACCGGGTCGATATAGGCGGTATTACACGGTTGCGGGCCCATGGCGCCGAAGAAAGTGGCGGGGGACATTGTCGCCGCCCCTTTTTCGATGTCGTAGGGTTGGCGGATAACGCAGCCCTGGTCAGCCCAGTAACTGTTCAATCGGGCAATGATTTCCTGGAAATTAAGCGGTTTCACTCTGCCCTGATTATAGCAACGAACTCGGCGCCGCGCCAGGGGCCGGGTCTTTAGCGCTGCCCGTTACTTATCGCGGACTACCAGGAGCAGTCCGAATTCGGCGGAAGACACGTTTGTCGGGGTGTTCCCTTTAAAATAAGTGATCCCGCCGGCCACGCCGTTGGCCAGGATATTTCCGTGGAGCCGGCAGCCCAGGTCGGGATTGCTCGAAACCTGGGTGGCGAACGATGAGATATTGTTCCGTTTTAGCGCCTGACGGAAACGCGCCAATCTGGGGGCTTCCAGCACTTCGCGGCCTTCGCTCAAGTCCAGTAAACAAACGTTCAGTCCGGTCACCTGGCTGATTTCCGCGACGATTTTTTCCTGAACTTTCAGTTCGTTTAAGCCGAGCCCGGCCGCAAAACCATGAGTATTAAAGAGCGTTGGGACGGCGAACTCCAATTTATCGCGCACACTGCGCAGGCGGCCGGTCAGCCGCAAAGCCACGATCCTGGCTCCCGAATTTAATTTCGCGGCCAGGCCCAGATCGGACGCCTGCCAAACTACGCCGCATTTGTGGACGCCGGGGCCCGTTGAACCTGTTAATCTATCGATCATTTTCTTCTTCCCCCTTAAAAAATTGCTTCTTGATTCTGGATCAGAAAGCTATCTCTCTATCGGATGGGTGATCGGAAAATTTCACTGTTAATTTAATTGGTAGCGGCCGAGACCGACCTCGCGCGACCGCTACGTGCGATACAAGATAATTACCGCTTGACGCGATATGATATATAGGTCATAATATTGATATGAAAATATGACATATAAGTCATATTTAAGCAGGGAGGGATAAATAATGGCCAAGGTAAAAAACAAATTAAAGACCGATCAACTATCAAGGGCAACCCAAGAGGGCGCTTTGGTCCCGATCGAGAAACTGGGCCAAAGATTGAGAGATTACAGAGAGACGCTAGGAATGACCCAGGCGCAGTTGGCAAAAAGACTGAAGGTTGGGCAGTCGGTTATTTCCCGGATCGAAGAAGATGCCGCGTCGAGCAGTTTAAAGACGATCGTCAGGATCGCCGGTGTGCTGGAATGTGATTTTTTGGGCGCTCTTGTTTCCCGTGGGTCGGTGCCAGAGAAGGTCAGGCGGCAGGCGGAGCGGGTGGCAAAAATGATGATTGCCAGGACCTACGCCAACATGGCGATGGAAAAGCAGGCCCCGTCCGGACAAGCATATGCCGATCAGCTGGAACGGCTGATCGAAGAATTATCGGCTAAGCCGGGTTCAAAGCTTTGGCATGAATTATGTGACTCCGAAGCGGTTCACCCGGGGGTTGATCGGCTGATGCTGGTCTATCTCGTCCGTCATGGTGAAGCTCTCCCGGCCGAAACCGACCCCGCTCGTCCTCTAAGTGCCAAAGGTCAGGCCGAAGTGGAGGCGACGGCCAAGGAGCTTTTGGCCGAAGGAGCGCAAGTCTCCGAGATTTGGCACAGCGGTAAGTTGCGAGCTAAACAGACGGCCGAGATCCTGGCCCGGGTCTTGAATGTGGTTAAGGTAATTGAAAAGAAGGGACTCAAACCCGACGACCCCGTAACACCGATCGCGAAACTCCTCCGCGAAACCGACAAAACCATCTTAATCGCCGGGCATTTGCCGTTTTTACCGAAGTTGGCTCTTCTATTGAAGCCGGAGTTGGGGCAGGTTGAGCTGAGGACAGGTGGGGTGGTGAGGTTAACTATTTAGCTTGCCTTTTACTATCAAGGGTGTAAGATTTGTTTATATTTATGATAGATGACTGCAAGAAATTAACTGAAGAGATAAATAAACTTAATTGCTATAAGGTGTTTTATTTTGGTAGTAAACCTTTAATTATTTATAAAAACCATAGATTCATTGTTCCGATTATTTGGCAGGCCAATAAACTAAACATTATCGATTCAAATATTAATATTTTGTGCCTTGATAAACATCTCGATGGCAAACATTGTGAAAATGCCAATAACATGAAAACAATCACCACTTTTAATGATTTATATCGGCATTGTCGCGATAATTTAAGTAAAAACAATGATGATTGGATAAGCATTTTAATGGAGGAGAGCTTAATTAATAGGTTTATATATGTGGGGGAGGGTTCGTTTGGTTCCAATATTCTGGAGCAATTTCCAGGTAAAATATTTGAATTAACGATGATAGAGGGGCAATTTGACAATCAAGGCAAATTAAATGATATTGCTCGTAAAGAAGAATTGAATCAATTGTGGGATGCGTTGAAATGGGAATATAGGCCAGAAAATGGTTTTCGCATGGATAAAAGCACTAAAATATTGCTAGATATCGATTTGGATTATTTTACTTTTGATTGGAGAGGCAGGCATTATGCGTGGCAAGACCAATTTTATGATTTTGAGTTCAATCCGAAAGGGGATAAGTTTATAAATGATATAATTGATCGATCTCCATTTATTACTATAGCCACAGAGGAAATGTGTTGTGGCGGAAAAAATGAGGCCAAGAAAATATTAAACAAATTAAACATGAAATATTTTAATAGCACGATTGCCATTGAGGAGTGTTTTGCTGTATGAAGGATGATTATTAGCGCCATCTTTGGGTGTTAACTGGATGGTCAGTACTGTCATAGGACTGGTTGCGGCAAAGATGTTAGCGGCCTTCTTCGTCAATATTGTCTATAATATATTTTAGTGACATACCCTTGGCAAGTCGCATTTTTACAAACTTATCACGATATTTACTGTAACTATTGTTTTCTTTAATTAATTTGGCCCAATCTTCCTCCATTCGTCTCACGGTCTCATCCCAATTATGTTTTGCAAGATTTGTATAATAATTGTAAGAACTCATCAAAATATAACAAAAGGGTATGGACATTATAGTTGCTAACATCATTCTAGTTTTATCATCTTTGATAAAGAACAGAAAAGAAAATAAGCCGAATATTTGAATGGCAAGAAAACCAAGGGATGCAAAGACTTTGATCGGTCCTACAACGTTGCGAAATCTATAGTAGGGGGTAAACTTGGAATATGGCCATTCAGATGAGTAGAAAAAAAGGTTAAAGGGAGGAATACTACAAGAGCTAGCAAATATATAGAAACAATATGCTAATAGTGACAAACAAATACATAAAAGAAATACGCCTAGAAGGATTAATAATAGTGATTCCACCGATGTGGTGAGTGATGTCAATATGTTGCTCATGGGGAGATTATCACACCATCATCTTTGGGAGTCAATGGTGGGGTCGGGAGATCAGGATTGAGAAGAGATTCTAGTGTTGTTTCGCGATTTTAGCAATTCAATAACAGCGTTATATAAATCTATTAGTGAATTCAATCCCTTTTTGCTAATATCAAACTTTTTGCCCCCGAAGGTGTATGTGTCATTAATGATATTCCCAAGATCTGTACAGTTATTCTTTACATTCTTATCAATGTGCTCGATCATGTCTCTTGCCTCTTTAAATATTTTGAGTTTTCTGAGGTATTGTCTTTTTAACGGCCTTAGTAAGGGATCCTCTTCGTAACTACAAAAAAGTTGAAATAATTTATCTACTTTATCTCCGCAAATAAAATAGTAATGCACATCTAAAAACATCATTTCGTGTTTTTGCCAGAACTCTCTTCTGACCATAAGCTTTGTTGTGTTTACTGTTTTGGCCAACTTGTTGAGGATGGAATTTAAAGTATTAATCCGATCCCATTGAATTATTGCTCCGTTTACATATTTTTCAAACAAAAAGAAGGCTAATTTAGCTTTATTATTATGAATATTAAATAAAAGCTCGGAAGGGATATTATATAATTTATAGTTCATATTTACTATTTATTGTGTTCTTGCTTATATTCTCCCACCACCATCTTGGGGTGTCAATGGTGGGGGAGCGAGGGGCGTTATGCGGTGGCGAAGCGCGTTTCGTAAGGCGTTAAGCGAAACGCGGAGCGCCAGAATTATTGACCCCGCTTCTGCAAATACTTTTGATGATATTCTTCGGCCCGGAAGAAGTTGGCAGCGGGGACGATCTCGGTTACGATCGGCTGCTTATACTTTTTCTGCTCCGCTTGCTGCGACTTTTCGGCGGTGGCTTTTTGTTCATCATTATAATAAAAGATCGCCGACCGGTACTGCTTACCGACATCCGGCCCCTGGCGGTCGAGCTGCGTCGGATCGTGGATCTGCCAGAAAACCTTTAACAGTTCATCGTAACTGACCTGCGTTGGATCATATTTCAGGTGGATGACCTCGGCGTGGCCTGTATTCCCGCCGCAGACCAGCTCGTAACTCGGGTCGGGGGCCGTGCCGCCGGCAAACCCGACCGCCGTCTCCTTGACCCCCTTGACCTTATCGAACTCTTCCTGCACGTGCCAGAAACAACCGGCGCCAAAGGTTGCCTGCTGGAGTTTGGCTGCCGCGCCAAAAGGGACAAACTGCAAGGCGACGCCGTTGATGCAGTAGCGCTTCCCCGTAGGCCGGGGCCCATCGTTAAAAACATGCCCAAGATGCGCGTCGCAGCGGGAGCAGAGGACTTCGGTCCGGCTCATACCGATCGAATTGTCCGGCCGCTCCTTGATGTTGAGCGGGGAGACTGGCTCGTAAAAGCTCGGCCAGCCGGTGCCCGACTCAAACTTGGTCCCGGCTTTGAACAGTGCCGTGCCGCAGCGGACACACTCGTAAAGGCCGGCTTCTTTGATCTTCTCAAACGTGCAGGTGAACGGCCGCTCTGTCCCCTTGTTGGCCGTCACTTCATATTGTTCGGGCGTCAGCAGCTTCTGCCACTCCCGGTCGCTCTTGACCACCCGGTCAATAACAACGACCGTTCCCAGGCCGGGTTCATAGAGACTGATCTTGCCGGTCTCGCTAGGTTTGGGGGCTTGCGCCATGGCTAATACACCTCCGGTTAGGGAAAGGAACAGATAAAAGAGCAACAGTTTTTTGGGCACGGAAATATTCTCCCACCGCCATCTTGGGGTGTCAACATTGGGAGAGGTACCAGGGACTAGGTGCCGGGGACTAGGGGGTTGGGGGACAGTTAATCGCCAATTCTCAAAATCCAATGACAAAAGAAATCACAATTATTCAATATTAAATGAGTTGAGGACCGCGCTGTTTTTTAAAAATTGACCGTCACGCCAAACTGGCTGAAGTTGATCGCGGCGTCCATCCAGGCGTTCTGGTTGCCGGTCGTCTTGTACTTTACCCCGGCCAGCGTCAATATCCCGAGCTGGTAATAAACGCCGACCCCCATCGCGTCGGTCAGCTTGGTGCAGGTCTTAGCCCCGATCATCAGGCCGGGGATCCCGCCGCTGAAGTTGCCTGCCGGGGCCGGCGTGCCGGCAACCGAGCTGATCTCCTGCTGAGCGCTGAACCAACCGAGGTTGTAATCAACAAAAGCGGAGACTGAATTGCGGCTGTCAAAATTGAGTTCGACAATGCCGCCGAGCGAGGTCTGGAAGAGCTGCATATCGTGCCAGGTGGTGGCCAGCGGAGAATAGTTGAAGATGAAATGCGGTCCCGCCTTGACCCCGGGCGCCAGCGGATAAAAAAGAGCGGCTTCGCCGCCGAAACCGAGCCCCGACCCGGCCTTGAGCGTTCCCAAATAGATCGAATCCAGGGAATCCCGCAAGGAAACGCTGGTCGTGTTGATCAACAAGTTCGCGTTCAGCGTGCCGCCTAGCAGCGGGAGATCAGTCGACCAGGCCGGACTGATCAAAAGAGCGGGGAGGAGCAGGAGCAGAATGATGTTTTTCATGGTCCCTCCGTGGCGATCTGTTTGGCTCCTATTTTCCCACCGCCGGTTTGTCATGTCAAATGTTATAATAGCCAAGAGGTGCGGTATGGCAGAAAATAAATTCCAGGCCGGGGAAGTTGAAGAGTTGAAAGGGTTGATCGATTACCAGAGCGATTCGATCGTCAGCAGGATGTTGATCAATAAACCGAACGGGAGCGTCACTCTTTTTGCCCTGGCTGCCGGACAGTCGATTGCCGAACATAAAACCCCGTTTGACGCGCTGGTTAATGTCCTCGATGGGGAGGCCGAGATAGTCATCTCCGGGAAAAGCCATCTCGTGAAAGCCGGCGAGGTCCTTTTAATGCCGGCCAACGATCCTCACGCCCTGTTCGCCCGCCAGGGCTTTAAGATGCTTTTAACGATGGTCAAGTAGCCGAACGCTATTTGCCGAGCTTCTTTTGTAAAATATACCCGACCGGGATCGTCATTGCCGGCATGACCAGGTAGCGCAGCCCGATTTGCTGGAAATACACCAGATAGGGCATCTTGGAGAGAGGGAGGAGGCAGACGAAGTCGAGCAGCCAGTTGAGGACTAGCCAGACTACTCCCAGCCAGATCCCTTCCGACAAATAGTTCTTTTCAACTTTCTTAAAATAGAGTGCGACGCAGATGGCGCCGGTCAGGCTGCCGACCATGATCATGATCGTCTTGAAGAAATGGACGTCGGTCTGCATCAAACCTAACAACGGGATAGAAGAGACGAAGGGGACGACCCAGACGATGAAACCGTAACCGAGCTTTCTTAACATGATAAACCCTCCTTTTTCTACTTCCCGGTCAGCGCCCGGTTGACGGCGATCATGATGCTCATACTGCTCCCTGACGCGCCGGTGACCGCGTCGACTTTGGGCGATTGCGCCTTAACTATCCGGTTGACCGTATCGAGCGCCTCGTAACCGGGGCCGCATTTTTGTTCCATAATCTTGATCTCCTCGATCCGGTGGCGCTTGACGGTGACATTAACTTTAACGGCAACGAGGAAATCGCTGAAACTCCCTTCATAAACGCCGTCCGTGACCTTGGAGAGGTTGAGCGGCTGGATACTCGCGTACTGCCGCTTAACGTTGTTGGCCATTGATTGAGCGCGGATATAGAACGCCCCGGCCAAACAAGCGAGCACCAGCACAATAACGGCCACGACCAGACCGATCTTTTTTAACATGTTTGAACCTCCATTGAATGTAATTCTCCCACCACCATCTTGGAGTGTCAACATGGGGAGGGAACTGGGGAACTGAGGAACTGGGGAACTGAGGAACTGGGGAACTGAGGAACTGGGGAACTGAGGAACTGGGGAACTGAGGAACTGGGGAACTGAGGAACTGGGGAACTGAGGGGACTGGCTATCTATATTTCCCGATCAATTCAGCCTGGGTAATGATATGCCCCTTCATTGCTTGCTCGAGCGCGGGGCGGGCGGAGCCGGGCGGGAGAGTTAATTCACAGTTGAGCGCGTAGAGGGTGAAAATATAACGATGGGTGCCGGACGGCGGGCGGGGAGGAACGTATTCCGTCCGGCCGATCGTATTCTTACCTTCAACTGCTTCCGCCGGAAGTGTCCCTTCTTTTATCCCCGCTGTTCCAGGAGAAATGTTCCAGATAAGCCAATGGGTGAAAGTCCCGATCGGAGCATCGGGATCGTCAAGGATCAGCGCCAAACTGCGCGCCGTTTTTGGAACATGGCGGAAGGCCAGCGGCGGGCTTTGACCTTCGCCGTCGCCGGTGAAGCGGACCGGAAGTTTTTCATTATTCCCAAAAGCCGGAGAAGAGAGAGACATGTTTGCCATTTTAACCGCCTTTTTTAGCTTTGCTCCCTGGCCGGCCGTGACGAAAAGCAACAGGACAAAGAATATCGCGAATACTTTTTTCATGGCGCTGATATTTTCCCACCGCCAGCTTGGGGTGTCAATGGGGGGTACGAAGAAAACTCTAAATACCCGCCTCTAAAAGGCTTGACAAAGCCGGGCGCCAGGTATACCCTAGGGGGGTATTGGTGAACTATGCTCGATCCAAAAAAGAAAACCCAATTAGGTAAACGACTCAATCGGATCGCCGGACAGGTCCACGGGATCAGGAAAATGGTGGAAGAGCCGCGCTATTGCGTCGAGATCCTGACCCAGATCGCGGCCGCCCGGGCGGCCCTGGCCGGGGTGGGTAAGTTCGTCCTGGAAGACCACCTGAATACCTGCGTCAGCACGGCGATCAGAAGAGGGGCGGCCGAGCGCGAGATCAAGGAGCTGATGGATGTATTTGAGAAATTTTAAGGTCATTGCCTCCCTGCTGGCCTTTATTTGGCTGTTCTCCTGCCCGGTTTTGGCGGCCTGTCCCGGGAGCCAGGGCGATTGCGGGCAAAAATGCTGTGAGAACGAACTATCCGGCGGCCATTGTCAGGCGGCAGTCATTAATGATGACAGCTTGTCGTCTGAATTGCCGGACCTGGCCGGCACGGTCCCGGCGGCTTTCGGTCCCGTCCTCCTGGCGGAGCTGATCTCTCCCCTGATCATTGTCCCGGACCTGGCCTTGGCCGTCGAAAGCAAACTCCATCCGCACACCGGCCCGCCCCAGATCTGATCGACCCCCTAGTTTCTGATCCATTCCCTTATTAAAAAGGAGTATTCAAATGAAAAAGATTATGGCTATCGGTTTATTGTTGCTGACGGTCGTGCTGGCCGGGTCTTCCTTCGCGGCGACGGCAAGTTGCTGCCAGAAAGGGGCCGCGTGTTGCCAGGCCAAGGCGGCTTGCTGCGTAAAGAAGTAAGCGCACAGTAGTTCCCTGCGGCGGGGGTCGTTTTTATTTATAAAGCGGCTCCCGCCGCGTTTTTTCTACCGAGAAGGTAAGCCCTTGCTCGCCCCTAAATTAGGGTCTATAATAATAGCGCAGGAAGGGGAAAAACCATGAAAGACGCTATTAAGAAAGTGGTCGCAGGACACAACCTCACCCGCGAGGAAGCGGGGCTGGCCATGGATACGATCATGCAGGGAAACGCGACCCCCTCGCAGATCGCGGCCCTTTTGGTCGCCCTGCATACCAAGGGCGAGTCGATCGATGAGATCACCGGGTTCGCCGAGAAAATGCGCGAACACGCCACCCACATCTTTCCCCACACCCAGAACCTGGTCGACACCTGCGGGACCGGGGGAGACCTCTCCGGCACTTTTAACGTTTCGACTGTCTCGGCCATCGTCGCCGCCGCGGCCGGCGTGGCCGTAGCCAAACACGGAAACCGCTCGATCTCGAGCCGCTGCGGCTCGGCGGACGTCTTGGAAGCGCTGGGGGTCAAAGTTGACCTCGAGCCGAAAAGGGTCGAGGAGTGCATTGATCAGGTCGGTTTTGGTTTTATCTTTGCCCCGAACTTTCACAAAGCGATGAAATACGCCATGCCGACCCGCCGGGAGATCGGCATCAGCACCGTTTTCAATATCCTCGGGCCGCTGACCAACCCGGCCAACGCCCGGGCGCAGGTCCTCGGCGTTTTCCACCAAGATCTGACGAAGATCATAGCCGAAGTGTTGAAAAACCTCGGCGTCAGGCATGCTCTGGTCGTCCACGGGATGGATGGGCTGGACGAAATATCGTTGACGGAAAAGAGCCAGGTGACGGAACTGCGCGACGGGGCGAGCAAAACTTATTTCATCAAGCCGGAAGACTTTGGCTTGGTCCGCAAGCCCCGCGGGGAGGTCCTGGGGGGCTCGGCCCAAGAGAACGCGGCGATCACAATCGATATCCTGAAACAAGAAGAGCGCGGGGCCAAGCGGGAGATAGTTTTGCTTAATGCCGCCGCGGCCCTCTATGTCGGCGGCAAAGTTAACGACCTGAACGAGGGGATGGCCCTGGCGGCGGCGACGCTTGAGTCCGGCGCGGCGGCTAATAAATTAGAGGAGATAATCACATTTACATCAAAACAGAAAAGCTAGTCAAGAAGTATGGTCAGAAGACCGCGGTCAACGAGGTCTCCATTTCGGTCAATCAGGGGGAGGTCGTCGGCCTCCTTGGCCCGAACGGGGCGGGGAAGACCACCACCTTTTACATGGTCGTCGGGCTGGTCCGGCCGAACGCGGGCCAGGTTTTCCTCGGCGAGCACGATATTACCCGCGCCCCGATGCACAAGCGTTCCCAGCTCGGGATCGGCTACCTCCCGCAGGAGCAGTCGATCTTCCGCAAGCTGACCGTGGAAGAGAATATCTACATCCTCTGGGAGCTGATGCCGGAGATCCCGAAGCGCGAATACGAAACACGGCTGGTCAAATTACTCGATGAGCTCGGCGTGACCGGTTTGCGCCAACAAAAAGCTTATTCGCTTTCCGGCGGGGAGCAGCGCCGCGTCGAGATCGCCCGCGCCCTGGCCACGCAGCCCTCCTTCCTGCTGCTCGACGAACCGTTCACCGGCATCGACCCGAAGACGGTCGGCGACCTGCAAGACATTATCCGCCGTCTCAAAGAGAAGGGGATCGGTATCCTGATCACTGACCATAACGTCCGGGAGACCCTGGCCATCACCGATCGGGCTTATATCATCCATAAGGGGGAGATCCTGGTGGCCGGCGACTCCAAGACGATCTCCGAGAGCGAGGACGCCAAAAAATTCTACCTAGGAGATGAGTTCCAGCTTTGATCAAGATCCTGGACCGTTATATTTTCAAGGAATTACTGGAACCGTTCCTCTTCGGCCTCGGTTCCTTTACCGCCATCCTGGCCTCGTCGATGATCATGTTCGAGCTCGTCCGGGCGGTGGTCCTGAAAGGGATGCCGCTGACGACCGCCCTGCTTATTTTCGTCTATCGCCTGCCGGCGATCGTTGTCTATATCTTCCCGATGGCGACCCTGCTGGCCGCCCTGCTCGCTTTCTCCCGCCTGTCGCACGACAGCGAGATCATCGCTTTTCGCGCTTCCGGCCTCTCCTTGTTCCGCCTGATGGTTCCGGTCCTGGTGCTGGGCCTGCTCGTCTCCCTGGTCAATTTGACCTTTTCCGAGATCGTTGTCCCGGAGTCGACCCGGGCGGCGAAAGCGCTCCTCCTGATGACCTCGACCAAGCTCGAACCGAAACTGCAGAAGAATATCTTTCTCCCCGAGCTGGAGAACGGCCGGCTGAAGCGGATCTTTTACGCCGAGACGATGAAAGGGAAGGTCATGTCGGGGGTGATCGTCCAGGAATTCACCGCGGGCCGCCTCTCCCAGATCATTAACGCCAAAGAGGGGCTGTGGGCCGGTGACAAGAACCAGTGGCTTTTCCGCGACGGAACGATCTATCTCCTGGCCGAGAGCGGCGAATACAAGCACCTGATCAAGTTCCAGGAACAGTACGTCACGATCAAATATACTCCGGCCGACTTCGCGACCGACGACCGGAACCCCGAAGAAATGAATATCGCCGGCCTGCGCAACTTTATCACCCTCAAGGAGAAGATGGGGGCGGACGTGGTCGATCTGCAGATCCAGCTCAACATGAAAATGGCGATACCGTTCGCTTCACTGGTCTTTGCCCTGCTGGGCGCCCCCCTGGGCTTATCCCCGCGCCGCGCTTCCGGTTCGATCGGCCTCGGCATCTCGATCATCGTCATCTTCTTTTATTACATCACCACCTTCATCACTATGGCGATCGGTGAAATGCGCGTCATTACCCCGGGGTTGGCGGCCTGGCTGCCTAACTTCATCACCGGCGGCGTCGGCTGGTACATCCTGAAAAAAGCGGCGGATAAATAATGCTCCCCTTCGTCTGGCGGATCATCCTCATCCTTTTTGTCCTTGGCGGATTGATCGCCTACAGCGGTAACCGGGTCGGGAAATATATCGGCAAAAAGCGCCTGACGCTGTTCCATCTCCGGCCGCGCCACACCGCGACCGCCATCACCATCCTCTCCGGGATACTGATCGCTCTTTTGACCATGGGGGTCTTGTTGCTTGTTTCCCAGGACGCGCGGACCGCCTTGCTCGGCCTCGACCGGTTGAAGGGTGAGATCACGGAGCGCAACCGGGAGTTGAGCGCGGCCAATGAGGCCCTCCTTAAACTAAACCAGGAGCTCGCCCTGAAAAGCGCCCAACAGGCGGAAATAGAAAAGAAACTAAACCTGGCCAAGGGAGAAGTCGTCAGCCTGCAGCGGACGAAAGAAAATTTAAATAAAGAAGTGCGGCAGGCGAGGGAAGGGGAAGTTGTTTTCCGGGTGGGGGAAGTGGTCACCCTCTCGTTGGTCCAGGCCGGACCCGAGCGGAGCAAGCTGGAGAGTGGCCTGGAAGAACTCCTGGCGGCCGCGTCGGTCGAGGCTTCGATCGAAGAAATAGATTCGGCGGTCGACCGGCTGGCCGGACAAAATGACCGCTATGTGGTCAGGTTGGTCGCGGCCCGTAACGTTCTCGGCGGCGAGACGGTGCCGGTCCGGATCGAGCTGGCCTTGAACCGGCTGATCTACCCGGCCGGCCGGGAGATCGTAGCACTCGATATCCCGAACGGGTTAACCGCGGCCGCGCTGGAGAGCGAGATCATGCGCTTGCTGCGCAACTCGCACAATACGGCGCGTGACGCCGGCGTTCTCCCCAATACGGCCGGCTCGCTGGGGAGCGTCCCCTATTCGGACATCTCTGAACTGGCTAAAAAACTGAAGTCGAATAACAAGAAAGTCGGCTTGCAGGTCCTGGCGGCGCGCGATATTTATACCATCGGCCCGGTCACGGTCAGGTTCAAGGTCAGTTACCGATGATACTCGCGATCGATCCCGGCAAGGATAAATGCGGCTTGGCCCTGTTGAATAAAGAGGGGAAAGTGCTGGAGCAGAGCGTGGTCAAGAGAAAAGATTTAGCGCGCCAGATCACCCATCATCTTGCCGGCACCGTCGTGGTCGGCGAAGCCGCCGCCGGCCGGGAGATCAGGGACGACCTGGCCAAACATCATCCCGAGCTAAAAGTTGTGATGTATCCGGAAAAAGACTCGACCTGGCAGGCCCGGCAGCTGTTCTGGCAGGCCAATCCGCCCCGCGGCTGGCGCCGCTTCGTGCCAACTTCGTTCCTCACCCCGCCCGTACCGGTCGATGACTATGCCGCGGTGATAATCGGCCGGCGGTTTTTAAGCCAAACGACAATTAAGTAATTCTACTTTATTTGCCGATTTTCGGCGAAATTTTTGCTAAAACCTGTCGATATTATAATTAGAGGGATCAAAGTGTTAATCTTGAAATTTCCCCTCCTAGCAAGCGATGAAATAGAGGAAGCTAAGGCTTCAATACATGAAAGTACAATCCGCGAATTATAATTATTTATTGGCGCAAAACTCCGGACTGCCGGCCGGCGGCGCCTCAGCGCTGGTCTCGCGCCGATCCGTCAAACTCAAATGTTTTCCCCATTGGTTCAGATTATTGAATGCCAATTTGGGGGGCAAAGAATTATCGGTCATGAGCAAATGCCATCACAGTTGCTCCCAACAGCTTTTGTCCTTGAAAGAAAAATTTTCGGCGGAGGAAAGCCGATTGATCGATCAGGCGTTTGATCTGGCCTGGCGGGCTCATTACGGCCAATTTCGTTTGAGCAATGAGCCGTACGTTACCCATGCGCTGGCAACGGCGCAAATCGTAAAAGAGTGGGGATTAGGCGCGGAAGAAATGGCGGCCGCTCTTTGCCACGACGTGGTCGAAGACGGATTATTGAACGGCAATAAGATCAATAAGGAATATGTCGCCGATCTTTTGGGAGAAAGGGTGGCCGATTTAGTTGACGGTATCACCGAACTGGGCAAAGAACCGGATTATTCCGGCTCCAAACCCTCCAAGGATTATATCTTCGGTAAATTGCTCGAAGCCGCCCGCAAAGACCCGTCGGTCCTGATCATTAAATTTGCCGATCGTTTGCATAATATGCGCACCCTGGCCTACGCCAAAAGTGAATCGGCGAGGAAAAAGGCGGCGGAAACCCTCTACATCTACAGCCGCATTGCCGATATCTTAGGGATGTGGGCCTTGAAAAGAGATCTTGAGGAGCTGGCTTTCGAATATCTGGAGCCGGAACGTTATCGGGAAATTAAAACTTGTCGCGAGGTGATAATCAAGCAAAGCAAAAAGAGAGTTCAAGAGATAACCGACGATCTAAGAAAAAACTTCTCGCCGATCGGGGTGAAAATCAATTGTGAGCGCCGGGGTGTTTACGAACTCTGCCAAAGGGCCGAATTGAAAAATAAGACATTGGCGGATATCTCTGCCGATGATGTCTGGCGGGTCAACGTGATCGTGCCGGAAAAACCGGTCTATTCTGCGATCGAAACCTCTAACTGCCATTTGGCGATGAGCGCGATCCACAAGTTATTTCATCCCGCCAAAGACCATAAAATTGAGGACCATATTTACGAGGCCTGCCCGAACGGCCACCGTTTTCTCCATACCTATGTCAAAGTCGAAGAATTCGGCTGTTTGTTGGTCCAGATAAGAGACCGGCAAATGTATCGTGAGTATCAGGGCGGGGTCCTGGCTTATATCAAAGGGGCGCCGGACTGGAAGAAGATAAACCTGATCTGGCTGGATTCTTTAATAAGACACTTAAGCAGTGAATACGGCGTAAAAGATAAAGACTTAGGCGAAATATTCGCGGCAGAAAGCGTGCCCATTACCGTTTATACTCATAAAAGAAACACCCCGGTCCAATTGCCCAGGGGGGCTAGCGTTCTTGATTTTGCTTTTCGTTTATTTGACAAGAAAGCTCTGTCCGCCGTCGGCGCCAAGGTTAACGGCCATACAGGGATACCCTTATCGCGTGTTCTAAAAGATGGGGATATTGTTCATGTTGATTTTTATCAGAGAGCACAGCCTGGGCTCGAGTGGTTGGAATGGGTGCGCACGCCTGAAGCAGTCGACGAGTTGAAGAGATATTACGCCTCACTTGGTGAGGGGACTTTACTCTCTCTGGCGGCTGTTTATTTAAACGGTAAACTAGAAAAATATCATTTATCGGCGGCTGAACTGCTTGCGTCCGGGTTTTTCGGTGATTTTCTCGCTCGACACGGGCTGCGTGAACCGGCAGAATTTTTGCAAAAGTTGGGCAGGGGTGAAATTAAAAATGCGGATAAATTCCTGGCCGAAGCCATAAAAGAACTGCAGGCCCAATTTGCCGGCCCGCAAGCGCCAAGGGTCAGACAGCCTTTCCTAATAATTGCCGAGAGCCGGCAGGGCTTGCTCGATAAAATTGCCAACCCGATGAAAGATATCGCCAATATTTCCGTCGGATTTTTCCATGAATATGAAGCTAACGGTAAAAAAATGGCGGCGATGACGATATACGTGGAATGCGCCGATTCCCCGGCCGGGGAACTTCAATTGCGGCGGATCAGGAATATAATCGACAAAACACCGGGAGTGACGAAGTGCACCAGCGACCAGGCACAGATCGGGACCAGTGTTCATTATTTTGTCGAGTACATAAAAAAAGGCAACTAACCTTTAGCTTCCGCCCAGTTGGCACCGTAACCCAGGTCGACCTTGATCGGCACGTCAAGCTTTAGCGCCCCGCTCATCTCTGCTTCGACCAGCTGCTTGACCTGTTCAATTTCCTCGGCCGGACATTCAAAGACCAATTCGTCATGGACTTGGAGAACCAATCGTGATTCGTGGTTCGTGATTCGTAATTTATTGTGAATATTTACCATGGCGAGCTTGATCAGGTCGGCGGCTGTCCCCTGGACCGGCGTGTTGGCCGCCATCCGTTCCGCCGCCTGGCGCAAACCGCCGTGAGGGCTGTTGAGATCGGGGAGGGGGCGCCGGCGGCCGAGGAGGGTGGTGACCGCCTCGCTCTCCTTGGCCTCTGCGATCGTCCGCGCGATAAAGTCGCGCACCCCGGCGTATCTCGAGAAATACTTTTCTATATATTTGGCCGCTTCGGTCCGTTTGATCCCGAGCTGTTTGGCCAGGCCAAAATCGGAGAGGCCGTAGATCACGCCGAAGTTGACAGTCTTCGCGGCGTCGCGGGAGATGCCGAGCTCGTCGGCGGTCGCCTGATGGATGTCGCTGTCTTCCCGGAAAGCCCGGAGGAGGGCCGGGTCCTGGCTCAAATGGGCCAGAACGCGGAGCTCGATCTGGGAGTAGTCGGCGGCCAGGAGCTGCCAGTTCTTTTTCCCGGGGATAAAAGCGGAGCGGATCCGCTCTCCCCAGGGCCCTTTGACCGGGATATTCTGGAGATTGGGTTCGGAACTGGAGAGCCGGCCGGTTGAGGTCATCGTCTGGTTAAAGGACGAATGGATCCGGCCGGTCTTCGGGTTGACCAGGGTTGGCAGGACGTCGATATAGGTATTCTTCAGTTTGCTTAACTGCCGGTAGGTGATCAGTTTTTCGGCGATCTCGAACTTTTGCCCGGCCAACCCTTCCAGTACTTCAACGTCGGTTGAGGGCCCGGTCTTGGTCCGCTTGGTCACCGGGAGCATTAATTTGCTGAAGAGGATATTGGCTAGTTGCTTGGGGGAGTTAAGGTTGAAGACTTCGCCGGCAATGGCGAAGATGTGGCGTTCGAGGTCATGCAATTCCTTGGCCATCTCCGCCGAGTAAGCGGCGAGCTTGGCGGAATCGATCGAGATGCCGGTCTCTTCCAAGTCGATCAGGACGGCGAGGAGGGGCATTTCGACTTCAGTGAATAATTTGTCCATCTTTTGGATTTTGAGGGCGAGCCGGAAGATCTCGTAGAGGCCAAAAGTCGCTTCGGCGTCGCTAGCGGCATAATCGGTTGCCAGGTCGATCGGCACTTCGGAAAAATCCTTATACTTTTCATCCTGGCCGATCAGCTCCAGCAGTTTGATCATCTCCCGGCCGAGAAATTGTTTGGCCAGGTGCTTGAGCGAGTACTTGCCGGAGACCGGATCGAGGAGATAGGCGGCGACCATGGTGTCGAAGCAGGGGCCGGCCACTTTTATCCCATGGTTGTTCAGGACTTTTATATCGTATTTCAGGTTATGGCCGATCTTGAGCTGGTCGGAGAGAAATAACGGTCGGAGCTTTTCTAGGACGGAATGTAGGGACAACCCTTGTGGTTGTCCGTTCAAGACAGGGACTGTCCCTACATTGGTTTTATGACCTAGGGGTACATAAAAAGCCGCCTTGGACTCGATCGAGAACGAGATACCGACGATCTCGGCGGTAAAAGTGTCGAGACTGGTCGTTTCCAGGTCGAAAGCGAAGGCGTCCGCTTTGGCCAGGGCCTGGAGCAGTCCGGCCAGCGCTGGTTCGTCGGTCACCGCCTGGAAGTTGAGCTTGGCGATCGCTTCGCGTTTGCGCTCGACTGTGGCTTGTTCCGTCCCCCGGCTATGTTTTTTGACCAGGCTGTTGAATTCAAGCTCTTCGAAGAGCGGGAGGATCTTGGGCCAGTCAATTTCACCGCGCCGGGCCAAGGTAAAGTCGATCTCGAGCGGGACATCGGTCACGATCGTCCCGAGCCGGCGGCTTAGATCGGCCAGCGGCCGGTTATTCTTCAGGGTTTCATGCAAGGCCGGTTTCTTGATCTCGTCAAGATGCTCGTAGATCCCTTCCAGCGTCTTGTATTCACGCAGAAGGTCGCCGGCGGTCTTTTCCCCGATCTTGGGGACGCCGGGGATATTATCGGAAGCGTCCCCTTTAAGCGCTTTGAAGTCGATCAGCTGGTCGGGGCGGAGACCGTAGCGTTCCTCGACCTCCAGCGGGCCGTAGAGGACGGTATCGGTGATCCCTTTCCGAGTGGTCAGGACCTTGATATGATCGTTGACGAGCTGAAGCCCGTCCAGATCGCCGGAGACGATGACGACGTCATGCCCCTGTTTTTCCGCCTCTTTAGCCAGCGTGCCGATGACATCGTCGGCTTCAAACCCGGCCAGTTCGTAGATGGGGATATTGAAGGCGGTCGCGACTTTTTTAATGTAGGGGATCTGTTCGTAGAGGGTCGGCGGCGCTTTCTCGCGGGTCGCTTTATATTCTTTATACTCTTTATGGCGGAAGGTCGGCTCCGGCCGGTCGAACGAGATGGCGACAAAGTCCGGCTTATCGTCTAAAACCTTCAGGAGCATGTTGGTAAAACCGTAGATGGCGTTGGTCGTCAACCCGGCGGCGTTGCGCATGGTGTCGGGCAGGGCGTAGAAGGCCCGATAGGCGAGCGAATTGCCGTCGATCAGGACGATCTTTGATTTGCCGGCGTTTGAGGTCATTTGTTGCCGCTCACAATTCCTTTAGAAAATTCGCGGCTGAAACGATTTTAACCCTTCGATATTCTTTTAGATCAAGCAAGTCTTTATCGGCGAAAGGATTGATCAGGGCGCGCAGGAAGACATTGGTGTCGAGGACCGCCTTAAGCATGTTCTTTTCTGACTTCTGTTATTGCCCTTTTGAGGTCAGAATCGATTTTCTTTGCGGAGAATTTGCTGGACTGTTTTCTCGTCTCGCCAAATAAAAGGTAAAGTTTCTTTACCCAACCCGGCTTCTTTTTCTGCTCGAGGAATTTGCTTTCCTTGCTTACCCACAGCCACTTTACAAAATCAAGCGCCTCCTGCTTTTTTGCCGAAGAGAGATCTTGAAAAAAATCTAATAAATTCCTTGTTTTAACGTCTTTTCCCATGCTACTCACCATCCTTCATGTTAAACATTCTATCACATTACAAGACATCTTGACAAAGCCTAAGTAACGGTCGTGCGAGAGCGGGCAGGGCGTAGAAGGCCCGATAGGCGAGGAGATGAACATAAACTGAGTGAAATTATTCTCGGAAGGTACGGATAAATATTTGTCAGGATCAATAAGCAATACAGGGGGAAATAATCATGGCTTTAGAAATTACAGCGGGAAAAATTACAACGGCAAGCAGAATATGGAAGTGTAATCCTTTCAAGCAGATCGAGGGGCTCTGGGCCGGCAGTAAGGAATTAGCCGGGAAAACATTATATTTGTGTTTGGGCTCACGCCAGTTTATTTCGATGCCGGAAGGGAACAAGATCACGCCGCAGACGGCCAGGGTTACTGTTCTTGGTTTTAGCATTGATATGCTTCACAACGTCGAATTTGAGGGTGGAAAAAGGCTTGATTCCCCGGCCGCGATCAGCTTGGCCGCCGCCTTAGACAACGCTTTGCCACGCCCAACCATGCGACCAATTTGGAGAATTGAATTTTCTCAAGATGCGAGCGCGGTCAGGGATTTTTTCCGGATAGTTTGCAGATCGGAACTGTTTTTCAACAAAGCCGTTATAACGGGCTGTAAAATTGAATTTATGCATGACGAGAGATTATCTCCGCCCAAGAAAATGTTGGTATTCGCGGACTAAATTAAGATTTTTCGCCCAGCTGGAATCTGGTAAATCTTCTGATAACGACATTCTCGCCGATCTTGGCCGACAGGCCGCCCAAGAGGTCTTTGATCGCGACCTTGGGGTCTCTGATAAATGGTTGGTCGAGCAGGCAGACCTCGGAATAGAACTTCTCTAACCGTCCTTCGGCGATCTTCTCGAGCGCTTTTTCCGGCTTCCCTTCGGTCTTGGCCTGGCTGGTGATGATCTCTTTCTCGTGGTCGACGATCCCATCCGGCACTTCATCGCGGGTGACGTATTGCGGATTCGACGCGGCGATCTGCAGGCAGAGATCCTTGACGAATGCCTGGAAATCGGCGCTGCGGGCGACGAAATCGGTCTCGCAATTGACCTCGATCAGGACGCCGAGCTTGCCGCCGACATGAATATAGGATTCGACCAGCCCTTCCGCGGCGACGCGTCCCGCCCGGCGGGCGATGGCGGCCAGTCCCTTTTTGCGCAGGAGGTCGATGGCGGCCTCAAACTCACCGTTGGTCTCGCCCAGCGCGGCCTTGCAATCCATCATGCCGCAGCCGGTCTTCTCGCGGAGCTGTTTGATCATCTCGGCGGTGACCGGCATTAGAAGCCGGTCCTTTTGGCGGCCGGTTCTTCTTCTTCCTCTTTGGGGACGATGACCCCGGCCAGCACGGTCTCTTCCAGGTGTTGTTCCATGGTCAGCGCTTCGGTCTCTTCGACTTCCAGCGGGGCGGCGATCTCTTCGCCCCCTTCGGCCGAGGCTTCGACCGGTTTGGCGATCTCGCGGCCGGCGATCACGGCGGAAGCGATGATGCTGGTGATCAGCTTGATCGAGCGGATGGCGTCGTCATTGGCCGGGATGGGGTAGTCGATCCCATCCGGGTCGGTATTGGTGTCGACGATGGCGACGACCGGGATGCCGAGCCGCTGGGCCTCTTTCAGGGCGGTCTGCTCCTTGATCAGGTCGACGATAAAGACGGCCGACGGGAGCTGGACCATCAGGCGGATGCCGCCGAGGCCGCGGACCAGCTTGCGGTGCTCGCGGTCCATCAGGACGACCTCTTTCTTTGGCAGGCGGTCGCAGGTCCCGTCCTCGCGCATCTTTTCGATGTCGTTGAGGCGGGCGATGTTCTTTTTCAGGGTCTTGAAGTTGGTCAGGGTGCCGCCCATCCAGCGCTGGTTGACGTAGAACATGCCGCAGCGTTTGGTCTCTTCCTCGATCGCTTCCTGGGCCTGTTTCTTGGTCCCGACGAAGAGGATCGTTCCCTGGGCGGAGACGTTCTTGACGAATTCGTAGGCTTTTTCGATCAGCGGGATGCTCTTGTGCAGGTCAATGACGTGGATCCCGTTCCGGGCCGAATAGATATACCGCTGCATCTTGGGGTTCCAACGCTTGCTCTGGTGGCCGAAATGGACCCCGGCCTCGAGCAGTTCCTTCATAGTAACGACAGGCATCAAATTCCTCCTATTATTTTACGTGAATTGGCAGTCAGAAATGATATTTTACCACAGCGAAGAAAAGTTTGCAACCACCTACCGCCGGGCGAGAAAGGTCTCGGCCGGGCCCTCCGGCGGCCAGCCGCGCTCGTTGAAAGAGAGCGAGAGGTACTTGGCCAGCCGGGTGTAGGCGAAATGGCAGGCGAGCCCGGCGAAATTCAGGGAGAGCCCGGCGGTCATTTCTTCCCCGTCGAAGCCGCCGCGCAGCGTCAAGGCTTGGTTGGGGGCAAGCTCGGCCCCCAGATGGGTGGAGAGGGGTTGGCTTGTTTGCAAGGCAAAATTGAGGTCGGCCAGCACCGCCAGGTTGACCGGGGCCGGGACCGCCGAGTTGAAGCTATCGCCAAACAACTGCATCCGTCCCCCCGCTTTGACGACCTGGGGGAGGGGTTCGCTCGCGCCGTTCTGGTAAGCGACCCGGTTAGAGCTCAAAATATTCTCCGCCACCAGGCCGAGCGACAGCCAGTCGAGCCCGTGTTGCAGCAGGCCGACGTCAAGGTTCCAGCCGTGCCCGTCGCCGTTGTTGTTCTCCGTCCCGTCCAGCGCGTAATATTTTAAGTTCAGGCCGAAGGCGAGCTCGGGGAGGAGCTTCTTGCCGTAAGAACCGACGAGGAGAGCGTCACCGTAATTGGCCTTCCCCTGGAGAGTGCCGGCCGTGTCGCGGAGTTCGATCCCGCTGACGTAGGCGCCGGCAAAACCGAGCCCGAGCGCTCCCTGCTGGCCGAGAGGGTAGAGGCCGGCCAACTGGGTAAAAGTGACATCATCGAGGACGTTTCCTGCCTGGCTGCTGAAGTTAAACTGGTCGATCTCGCCCAGGCCAGCCGGGTTATTGAAGATCGTTTCCGCCCCTTCCGCCAGGGCGGCGCCGGTCCCGCCCATCCCCAGCGACCGGGCGCCGATTGCCAGCCCTGCTGGGTCAAACGCCGTTTGGGCCCAGCAGGGAACCTCCAACATCAAACATCCAACCTCAAAACAAATCACAAATAACAATTTCCAGTATCCAAACGTTTTGGATTTGATATTTGGGATTTGAGACTTGTTTTGAAGTTTGAAGTTGGAGGTTTGAGGTTCCATCAATGGTTGATGACCCATATTTTACCTTTGCCGAGGGTTGACTTGCTGGCCGCGTCGACCAGGCGATAGAGATAAACGCCGTTGCCGACCAGTTCGTTCCCCTGGCTGAACCCGTCCCAGGTCGTCCGATTGGCCGCGCCGGTCTGGAGGGTGAAAGTTTGCTTCCTGACCAGCCTGGCCGCCATATCATATATATATAGTGAGGTGGTGAGGTTGGTTTCGGAGGTCGCCTCGAAAGTGACCACTCCTCCTCCTTTGGGGTTGCAGGGATTGGGATAATTAATGACGGTGACGGCGAGGAGGAACACGGCCAGCCAGCTGAACTTTTTCATCTCTTCATTATGCTATAATCTCGACCAGAGTGTCAATCAAGGAGAACCTCGAATTTGTTCGGGAAAGGATCGCCGCCGCGGCCCGGCGGGCCAACCGCTCTCCGGATGAGATCAAGCTGGTTGCCGTGACCAAAACCGTCCCACTGCCGCTGATCGCCGAAGCGATCGCGGCCGGTATCACCGACTGCGGTGAGAACCGGGTCCAAGAGGCGCTCGCCAAGCTGGCGGCTTTTCCCCAAGTCAACTGGCACCTGATCGGACATTTACAGCGGAATAAGGTTAAGGACGTAGTTGGAAAGTTTTCCTTGATTCACTCTGTTGATTCGGAGAGGTTGGGGAGGGAACTTGGAGCACGGAACACGGAACTTGGAACTCAGGGTAAAGTGCTGATCGAAGTCAATGTTTCCGGGGAGAAGACGAAATACGGGGTGGCGCCGGAGGAGCTCTTTCCTCTCTTGCAAGTGGTTGGCGGATTTGCTAGCATTCAAGTCGAGGGATTGATGACCATGGCGCCGATCGTCTCTGATCCTTCGCTGGCCCGGCCATATTTTGCCCGCTTAAGAGAATTGAGCGAAAAGGCCAACGATCTGCGCCTGCCCAATGTCACGATGAAGTATTTGTCGATGGGGATGACCGATGATTTTGAGGTCGCGGTGGAAGAGGGGGCGAACCTGGTCCGGATCGGCCGCGCAATCTTCGCGAAGGAGTGAAATATAATGGTAGACAGCATCCTAAGAAGGGCAAAACAGTTCATCGGTCTCGAAGCGGAAACGGAAGAGGCCCCGACCGGCCAACAGCTTGATATCGGTGCCATCCTTAAGGGGAAGAGAGACGCCAACCGGGCGAGCGAAGGCGGCAACGAGATCATGGTCTACGAGCCGAAGATCTACGAAGATTCCCTCAGTATTTCGACCAACCTGCGCACCGGCTCGCCGGTTATCGTCAATCTCAAGCATCTCGATCCCGCCGAAGGGACCCGTCTGATCGACTTTGTCTGCGGCACCGCTTACGCCATTGACGGGCACATGATGAAGATCGGCGAATCGATCTTCCTCTTTACCCCGAGCTCGATCGCCATCACTTCCTCGGAAGAACGCGTTTCGCTGGGCGAAGAGGTCGAGGGCCGGGCAAAACGGGATTCCTTCTTTTCGCGGTGAAGATCGCTTTTATCGGCGGCGGGCGGATGGCCGAAGCCCTGATCCGGGGCCTGTTGACCGCGAAATTAACCGCTCCTTCCGACCTTAAAGTTTCCGATACCGATCCAAAGCGGCGGGAACATCTGAAAAAAACCTATCTCGTCTCGACCTACGACGATAACCAGGCGGCGGCCGGCGCGGCCGAAGTCATCATCCTGGCGGTCAAGCCGCAAGTCTTGCCGGAAGTGGCCGCTAAATTGGCGCTCCAACCGGACCAGCTCCTGATCTCGCTGGCGGCCGGCATAAATTTAACTTATTTACAAAAAAAGTTCCCCGGCGTCCCGGTCATCCGGACGATGCCGAACAACCCGGCCCTGGCCCAGGCGGGCATTACCGCGCTGGTCGCCGGCGGCCAAGTCAAAGCGCCGGGTTTAAAGTTAGCCCGGCAGATCTTCGGGGTGGTGGGAGATGTAGTCGAAGTCGAAGAAAAACATATGGACGCCGTGACCGGTCTGTCGGGCTCGGGCCCGGCTTTTATCTATCTGGTCCTTGAAGCCATGATCGAAGCGGGGGTCGAGCTTGGCCTCGACGGACCGACCGCGACAAAACTGGCCACCCAAACGGTCCTCGGTTCGGCCAAAACGATGATCAGCAGCCAAAAGAGCGCCCGCGAATTGCGGGAGATGGTCGCTTCTCCCGGCGGGACGACGATCGAGGGATTGGCCGAGTTGGAAAAGGGACAAGTTAAACAAGCGTTCCGCGCCGCGGTCATTGCCGCGGCCCGGAAGTCAAAGGTGTTGGCAGCACGATGGGCTACCTGATCCTGGCGATCAATTTAATTTTCACGTTCTTTTATGTTATACTGGTGGCACGGTCGATCTTGCCGCGGCTGCCGCGTTATCGGAACAAATGGCCAGCCCGGGCGCTCTACGACTTGACCGACCCATGGCTTAATGTTATCAGGCTCGGCCTGCCGCCCGAGAAGATCGGTTTTGACGCGGCGCCGTTCATCGGTCTCATACTGCTCTGGTTGCTCCAGGGTTTTATAGTCAATTACCTGCTGGGAGGTTAACTTTTTTGTCCGTGTTAGTCTTAGGGACGATCGCCCTTGATTCGATCAAGACACCATTTGGCGAAAAAAAAGAGATCCTGGGCGGTTCGGCCGTCTACGCGGCGGTCGCGGCCAGTTTTTTTGCCAAGACCCATTTAAGCGGGCCGGTCGGCGCCGATTTTCCGGCGGAACATGTCCGCTGGCTGGAATCACGCGGGATCGACCTGACCGCCCTGCAACATTTGTCCGGGCCGACTTTCCGCTGGGGCGGTTATTACGAATTTGACATGAACCAGGCGCACACGACCGAGACGCACCTGAACGTCTTGAGCCAATTCGCGCCGGTCATCCCGGAGCATTTGAAGAAGACGCCGTACGTTTTTCTGGCGAACCTCGACCCAGAGCTGCAGCTTAAGGTCATCAGCCAACTCGAGCGGCCGAAGCTGCTGGTTGCCGATACGATGAACTTTTGGATCGAGAGCAAAAGGGACGCCTTGCACGAAGTGATCAAAAAAGTCGATTTCATGGTGATGAACGACGGGGAGATCCGCCAGTTCATGGAGACGCCAAATATCCCCTTAGCGGCGCGGCGGCTGATCCGTCTCGGTTGCAAAGGGGTGATCGTCAAAAAAGGGGAGCATGGCGCCCTGCTCTTTACCGAGTCGGCCCATTTTTCGGCGCCGTCGTATCCGCAAGAGTTGTTGCGCGACCCGACCGGGGCGGGGGACACTTTCGGCGGGGCGTTCATCGGTTATCTGGCCAAGACCGGCGACCTGACGGAGCAAAATATCCGCCAGGCGGTGGTTATCGGCTCGGTCATGGCTTCGTTCAATATCGAGGACTTCAGCCTGGAGCGGATGAAACGGCTGAAGATGAAAGAGATCGTCGCGCGTTTTGAGGAGATCCGGCGGGGCGCCGAGTTTGCCCAACTGGCCGAAATGTCCTGGGGTTAATTTAAGGAGGAAAAGAGATGTTAGACGAGTTCAAACGGATCGGTTGTTTTTTGTTCCAAGAGGGGTTGGTCGATTCCCACGGCGGCAACATGAGCACCCGCCAGGAAGACAAGATCTATATCACCCGCCGCGACACCATGCTCGGCGACCTGCGGGAAGGGGACATCATTGAAGTCGGCCTCGAGCCGGGAGAATCGGACAAGCAGGCTTCCCGCGAGCTGCCGACCCACCGCGCCATTTATCGCGCGACCGGAGCGAAAGCGATCGTCCACGCCCATCCGACCCGGGCGATCGCCGTTTCCATCACCGACAACAAGATCATCCCCCAGGATGCCGAAGGGCTCCATGTTTTCCGCTCGGCGGCGATAGTGCGCGTTCACAATCCGATCGGTTCCGATGAGGTCGGCCGTCTTCTTCCCACGTTCCTGCAAGGATCGAGCGTCGTGGCCGTGGTCAAAGGGCACGGCAGTTTCGCCATTGGCCAGGACCTGGAAGAAGCCTACAAATATACCTCCTGCCTGGAGCAGTCGTGCAAGGTGTTGGTGGCGATCCGTTCTTCCGGCGGCGCCCGCCCGCCGGCGCCCAGAGAGCGGATCCAGCCGGACCGCCCGCGTTCCGCTATTCCACCCGGGATCGGGGTCATGGACCGCAGCCGTTATCGGCGATGAAAGAGCTGCTCGACAAGATCAGGCAGTCCAATCCTAACGCCGATCTTGACCTGGTCGAGCGGGCGTACACTTTTGCCGCCCAGGCCCACCGCGAGCACCGCCGTCTCTCCGGCGATCCCTATATCACCCATCCTTTTGCCGTAGCCAACATTCTGGCCGACCTCGAGTTGGACCCGAAGACGATCGCCGCCTCTTTACTCCACGATGTGATCGAGGACGCGGGGATCACTCGTGAGGAGCTGGCCGAGCTCTTTGGCGACGAGGTCGCCAAGCTGGTCGAAGGGGTGACCAAACTTAGCCAGCTTAGTTTTGTCAGCCGGGAAGAGCGGCAGGCGGAGAATTTCCGCAAGATGTTCGTTGCCATGGGGGAAGATTTCCGGATCATCGTCATCAAGCTGGCCGACCGCCTGCACAACATGCGCACCCTGCAATTCCTCTCGCCTGCCAAGCAGGTTGAGATCGCCCTGGAGACGCAGGAGATCTTTGCCCCGCTCGCCCACCGGATGGGGATGTGGCGCCTTAAATGGCAGCTGGAGGACCTCTCTTTCCAGTATCTCGAGCCGGATAAATACGAGCTGATCAAACAGAAAGTGGCGGAGAGCCGGGGGAATCGGGAAGATTTCATTGCCGCTTTCATCGAGGAGATCAAGGCGTTGCTGGACACAGGGAAGATCAAGGCCGAGGTCAACGGCCGGGCCAAACATTTTTACAGCATTTACCGCAAAATGGAGGACCAGCGCCTGGAGTTCGAGGAGATCTACGACCTGACGGCGATCCGCATCATTTGCGACAACGTTAAGGATTGTTATAACATCCTTGGCCTGGTCCACGACGCCTGGAAGCCGATCCCGGGGCGTTTCCGCGACTATATCGCCATGCAGAAATCGAACGGCTACCAGTCGCTCCATACTACCGTCTTTTCTTCGTCGCGCCGGCCGGTCGAGATCCAGATCAGGACCCGCGAGATGCATCGGGTCGCGGAATACGGCGTGGCCGCCCACTGGCGCTACAAGGAAGGGACGACCGACCGGGTCCTCGACCAGAAGATGGCCTGGTTCCGCCAGATGATCGAATGGCAGAGCGAGCTGAAGGATGCCCGCGATTTCATGGAGGGGCTCAAGATCGACCTGGCGGCCGAAGAAGTTTTCGTTTTCACCCCGAAAGGGGAGGTCATCGGCCTGCCGGCTGGGGCGACCAGTGTTGATTTTGCCTACCGCGTCCATACCGAGGTTGGCCACCGCTGTGCCGGCGCCAAGGTCAACGGCCGGATCGTCCCGCTGGACCATCAGCTAAGCAACGGCGATATTGTCGAGGTCATTACCGGCAAGAAGGACAACCCGAGCCTGGGCTGGTTGAGCTTTGTCAAGACGACCGGCGCCCGGGTCAAGATCAAGAACTGGCTGAAGCGCCAGCGGGGAGAAACGAAACCGGGGACGCCGCCAGCCGTGGCGGCCGAAGAGGTTAAAGCCGCGCCGCCGGTCGTGGTCAGCCGGCCGAGGGTCCGGGCCAAAGTGGCGATCAAGGTCTCCGGTCTGGACAATGTTCTGGTCCGCTTCTCCAAGTGTTGCCACCCGATCCCGGGCGAAGAGATCATCGGCCTGGTCACGATCGGCCGCGGCATCGCCATTCACCGCTATAACTGCCGCAACATCGTCAAAGCGGATATCCCGGCCGAGCGCCGGGTGAAAGTGGAGTGGAACCCGGCCGCAAAGCAGCTCTTTCCGGTTGAGATCGAGATCGAAGCTTTTGACCGGGTCGGCGTTTTTAAGGATATCTTAACCCAGGTCTCCGAGACCGGGACCAACATTTCCGCCGCCAAGGTCACGACCAAGCGGGGGACCTCGGCCATCATGCGCCTCATGGTCGACGTGGAAAACCTCGAACACTTGGCCCGGGTGGCGGCCGCCATCCGCCTGGTCGCCGATGTTTATAATGTGTTGAGAAAATGATCCTCCAAAGCCCCTGTTTCTTTATAGCCAAAATCGTGAAAAAGTGGTAATTATACCCACTCTTTCACGGTTATATTGACAAAAGCGTGAATAATACGTATAATTGATGATTATATGACTAAAACACTTGATGTTTTCAATAAGGTGAATTCTCTTCGCGAGAGATACTATAACGCGTCTATAGGCAAAGAGGCACTTATTAAGCTTATCTCTGAAGCGGAGGTGGCGGAGCAAGTATATAACTCAAATGCCATAGAAAATAGCACCCTGACCCTGGAAGAAACTGAAAAAATACTGCTGCAAATTGATCTGGACAGGTTTATCTCCGAAAGAGAAGTGTTTGAAGCTAAGAATCTGGCGCGAGTGGTGTCTTACATAGACAAAAGGGCCAAAGAACAAGAGCTTTCTTTGCAAGTGATTTTGTCGCTTCATAAAATGTTGATCTCCAATATCCGCGACGATATTGCCGGGAGATTCAGGCACAGTCATGAGTACGTTCGGGTCGGTAATCATATCGCCCCCGATCCGAAAGAGGTTGTGGGGCGGTTGGAAAAAATGTTGGCCGAGCTTAACGCCACCAATCATGAAAGTATCATTAAAAGGACGGCAAAGTTGCACCTCACTTTTGAACATACCCACCCCTTTGTTGATGGCAATGGCCGGATCGGGCGGGTCCTTAATAATTATTTGTTAATACGAGAAGGGTTTGTCCCTATAAATATAAAATTTATCGATAGGAAAAAATATTATGAGGCGTTTAGGGAATATAACGAAAAAGGGTCGTCGGTTGTTATGGAGGAAATAGTAGGGAAGGCGCTGGCTAACAGCTATCATAAGCGCCTGGCTTACCTGGAAGGCAAAAAGATCATTACGCTTTCTGACTACGCAAAAAACAATAAACTCTCGCACTCCAATCTTATAAATAAAGCCACCAGACAAACCATTGAGGCTTTTTTGGAGAAGAACGTCTGGAAAATCGGTGTTGATCAGGATAAAAATTAATATTTTATAAACGAAACCGCCGCCGTCCGCCTGGTGGCCGATGTTTATTCCCACACCAAAATATCCCACCGCTTGCGGTGGGATTGCCTTGTGAGTGAAGCGCGGGGTTTTGGTGTGGGAATTTATAATGTCTTGAGGAAGTAATTATCCAAGTCTCCAACAGCGTCCTCCCTGATTCACCGCAGCAACCGCATTTGCTTGTTTATGGCGTACAAAGGCCGGCTATTACTAAGCATCTCAAAAACATCTTTGAAAGTGGGGAATTAAACGAAAATTCAGTTAGTTCCATTTTGGAACATACTGCCGATGACGGCCAGTTAAACGTCAGCGGGTGAGGCTAGGTTCGCTTGTCCCTCCCATCTTTATTCTTTCCATGAAATCAGCTATAATTAACCTGTGCATCGCCTGCTTGAGAAGGTTCAGCGGGTCGCGGCGGCTTATCTATTTTGCGGGCCGCCGGATTCCGATAAAACAGCCGACGCGCTGCAGTTCGCGGAGAACCTGGGGAGCCGGAAGCACGACCTGATCAGGGTCGCCCCAGACGGCGCCACGATCAAGATCGAACAGGTCAGGGAACTGCAAAGCCGCGTTCGTTACGGCCCCTCGGCGGGCGAGCATTTATGCGTCCTGATCGAACCGGCGGACACTTTGATCCCCGAGGCCGCGGCCGCTTTTCTGAAGACGCTGGAAGAGCCGCCCCCCCGGGTCGTTTTTATCCTGCTGGTCGAAAGAGAAGACCGGCTCCCGGCGACGATCGTCTCCCGCTGCCAGCGGGTCGTCTTTGGGGAGAGCACCCGGGCTTGGCAGGTTAAGGCGGAAAATGAACCGTTCTATGCCGAACTGCGGCGCGTCCGGGAAAAGAGCGTGGGACAGTTGCTGGCCCTGTCGACGGAACTGCAAAAGGAGCGGGAAGACGCGCGGCTGGAACCGCTCCTCTACGATCTGGCTTTTTTTGCCCGGAATGAGTTGCAAGATATCAGGCTGGTCAGGGTTTTGCTGGAAGCGGTCAAGAACTGCAAACGGAAGGCCAACTTAAAGCTGAACCTCGACGTCGCCTGTCTGGAGATGGGAAGAAAATGAGTGAACACATGAACCTTGGGATCAGGCTCCGCAAGTTTAACCGGATCTGCCCGATCACCGGTTACCGTGAAGAGTCGATCAAGATCGGCTCGCCGGTCATCGTCCAAACCGACCGCGGCATCGAGTACGGCGAGATCATCGCTTGCCCGCGCGGTTTCCCCCGGGCGCTGTCACGCGACGTTAAGCTCAAGAAGGTCATCCGCTACGCCACGGCCGAGGATGTGGAAAAGGAACACCAGATCGGCGAGCTGGAGAAAAAAGCCCTGCTTCAGGCGCAGGTCAAGATCAAAGAACATGAACTTTCGCTCAAGATCATTGCCATTGAATTCCTGTTTGACGCCAGCCAGGCGATCGTCTACCATCACGTCTCCGAAGGGAGTAAAGCTCAGAACCTGCGCGATTTCTCGCGCGACCTGGCGAGCGTTTTTTCCGCCCGGGTGGATATGCGCCAGGTCTCGCCGCGCGACGAAGCGCGCCTGTTCGGTGGCGTCGGCCCGTGCGGCCGTTCGCTCTGCTGTTCCGTCTGGCTGGATAAACCAAAACACGTGACCGTCAAGATGGTCAAGGAACAAGGCCTGGCGATGTCGCCGACCAAGACGGCTGGAGTCTGCGGCCGGCTGATGTGTTGCCTCGAATACGAACACGGCGCAAAGAAGTAATTTAACGAGAGGAGGGAAGATCATGCCTAAGATAGAGATCAGAAAAGGCGAAGACCTGGAGAAGGCTTTACGCAAGTTCAAGACTAAGTTGCGCCACGAGGGCCATCTCGACGAGATGAAAAAGCGGGAGTTTTACCAGAAACCTTCGGCGCGCCGCCGCCAGGAGTTGGAGCAGGCGAAACGCCGCGAGGTCAAACGACGCAAAGACGCTGAATGAAGACCCTAGACCGGTACATTGTCCGCGAGATGCTGGGCCCCTTTTTGCTGGGGGTGGTCGGCTTCATCATGGTGCTGGCAGTTGACCTGCTCTTCACCATGGCGGACCTGATCATCAACAAGGGGGTGCCGCTCTGGGCGGTCCTTAAGCTGATGCTGTACAAACTGCCGTCGCTTTTGGTGCTGACCTTTCCGGTCTCGACCCTCTTTGGTACCGTCATGGCGCTCGGCCGCCTCTGCAAGGACAACGAAATGATCGCCCTGCGCACTTCGGGGGTGACCATTTTCCGGATCGCCCGGCCGATCCTAGTCGTCGGGCTGCTGGTCAGCGTCCTCGCCTTCGTGACCAACGAGCAGGTCGTTCCCTACGCCAACCATGTCTCGAACAATTTGATCCGCCAGATCATCTACAAACAGCCGCTCCCCGAGGTCAAGGACAACGTTTTCTTCAAGGACGCGCACAACCGCTATTATTACGCCAAGCGGATAAATTTAAAAACGAAGACGATGGAGCAGGTCATGGTCTACGAACTGACCGATGAGAAATTCCCCCGGGTCATCCTGGCCGACACGGCCGCTTTTTCCGGCCGGCTCTGGGAGTTGAAGAACGGCGTGATCCACCGCTACGATGCCAAGGGTTACCTTAGCTACGAGGCCGCCTTTACCGACCTCAAGCTCAACGTGACCGACGACGTCTTGAATTTCTCACAGCAGAAGAATTATACTGACATGGACCGGAAGGAACTGGGCGACCTGATCAAGAAGCTGGGACAGGGCGGGGCCAACACCAAGGAGCTGGTGACCGAGCTCTACCTCCGCTACTCGATCCCGCTGACCTGCCTGGTCTTTGCCTTGGTTGGCATCCCGTTCTCGCTCACGTCGCCGCGGCAGGGGCAAACTTGGGGAGTGATCGTGACGATAGTTTTTATGTTCACTTTCTATGTTTTTGCCTCGGTCTTCCGGTCGCTGGGGCGGGGCGGCCTGCTCATGCCGGCGGTGGCCGCGTTCACGCCGCAGGTCACATTTCTGTTGATCGGTTCGGCTTTGCTCTATTACGAAGGGAAGTTTAAGTAAGATGATCGATCTGGCCGAGGTCAGAAAAAAACTGAACGAAGACCCCACCGACCCGTGGGCCCTGCGCGGCGCCGCCCAGTATTACCTGAAAGAGGGTAATTACCGCCAGGCCCAGAGCTGTTATGCCCAGGCGGTTAACGGCAACCTCCGCCTGCTGTCCGAGACTTTGCTCGATTATGAACAGTTGATCGCCAGCGAGCCGGAAAAGATCGGCGCCCGGTTATCTCTGGTCGGGCTGCTTTTATTACTCGGCCAGACCGACCAGGCGACCCTCGAGCTGGAGGAATTGCTCGACGAATTCCCGCTTAACGTGGAGGTCTATAACCTGCTCGGCCGGATCTATATCAAGGGCGGGCAGATCCACGAAGCGATCGCTCTGCTGGAGAGATCGATCGCGGCCGGGGTGCGCGACGTTCGCCTGACCGAAACGCTGGCCACGGCCTATCTTGAGACCGGCCGCTTTAACGACGCGATCCGTTTTTACGAGGACATTCTCGACCAGAAACCAAACGACAAGAGTACCCTCCGGATCCTGGGCGAGCTCTACACCCGGGTCGAGGCCTATGTCCCGGCCGCGCTCAAGTACGCGGCCATGTTCTCCGACGACCCTGAAGTGGTACGCGAAGTGATCGGCCGGCTGGAAGAGCTGCTCCGCCGGGTCGAAGGGAACATCGAGATCCGCGAGCTCCTGGCCGATATCTACATGAAGACCCTCAATCCGGAAGCGGCGATCGTTAAACTGCGCGAAGTCGTCGCCCTGGAGCCCGGCAAACTGGGCGATGCCGGCCAAAAACTGCGCGGCATCCTGCGCAATTACCCGAACCATCCCGGAGCGACCCTGGCGCTCGGCGAAGTCTTGCGCCGCCAGGGTAACTACAGCGAAGCGGTGGATAATTACCAGCAGCTATTAAAGGTTAAACCTGATTTCGCTCCTGAAGTGATGGCCGGCTACCGGGCGATCCTCTTGGAGCGGCCTGACCAAGTCCTGGCCCGGGCCTGCCTCGGCGAAGTGCTCTTGGCCCAGAACCAGGTCCCGGAGGCGCTGGCCGAATACGGCTTGATGATCTCGGCCGACCCGAGTGTGGCGGAAACGGTCATCCGGAAATGCCGCGAGATCCTCCGCCTGCAGCCGCAACTGATCGCCGCCCACATCGTCCTCGGTAAAGCTTACCTGGCCAAGGGAGACTACCAGCGGGCGGCGGTGGAAGCGGAAGGGGCGATCTCAATCGACTCCAACCTGACCGCCGGATATTTACTGCTGGGCGAAGCGTGCCGTAAGATGGAAATAATGAAGAAGGCCGAGCAGGCGCTCCATACAGCGCTCGTCCTCGATCCTTTTAACCCTGCGGTCCACGAACAGTACCGCCAGATCAAGGAGAGCGAGATCGCGGCCGAGATCGCCGCGCTCCGAGCCAAGCTCCAGGAGGACCAGTGGAAACTTTCTCTCCATTTTGATCTGGCCAAACTTTATCTCCGGCAAAGGGACAAGGATGGGGCGATCCGCGAACTGCAGACGGCGCAGAAAGACACGACCCGGGCGGCGGCCGCTTATAATTTAATGGGTGACATCTACCGGAGCGACGGGCGCTACGATATGGCCGCCGCTCAGTATGAGCATTCCCTGGCGCTGGCCGCGCCCGAACTGGCCCGGACCGTCCGTTTCAATCTTGGCACGGCGGCCGAGGCGCAAGGGGACCTGAAGCGGGCGATCAAACTCTACGAAGAGATCGTCCAGGAAGATATCGATTTTGGTAATTTAAAACAGCGGATCAAATCTCTTAAAGCGACCTCCCTGGCCGCCATGCGCAACCGCCAACTGATCATGGCGATCGCTGAATACGGCCGGCCGGAAGTGGTGGCGTTGTGGGGGCGGGAGACCAGGGCCAACGGCCGGACCGGCGGGAAAGAAGAGGTCAATGTCTCCTTCGGGCAGGAACATAACGGAGAAGGTTTCAGCTTTTTCCTGAAAGGGATGTTCCCGGCGGCTGAAGAAGAGTTCAACCTGGCGGGGCAGCTCGACCGTAATTTTTCTTCCGCCCGCAATAACCTGGGCGTGACCCTGGCCAGGGCGGGGCGCTGGGAAGAAGCCCGGCTCCGTCTGGCGGAAGCGGTGCAGATCAATCCCGCCTCGGCCATCTTTTACAATAACCTCGGGGTCGTCTATTTGCTCCTCGATCGGCTGGAGCCGGCCCAGGCGGCGCTGGAAAAAAGCCAGGCGCTCGACGCCGGACCGGCGGCCGTTAAGATCAACCTGGGCGACCTGTATTATCGCCAAGGAGAGCCGCAGCGGGCGATAGAGCTCTACCGCCAGGCCGGCCTTTTTGATCCGCTGGCCGACCTGGTCCGCAGCCGGCTATTGTACAAGGTCCCTTGATCCGTTTCTTTTTTACCACCACCTGTCTGTTCGCCTTGCTACTGTTGCCATCTTTGGCCCAAACTGCCGACACCCCGGTCAATATCAAAGCGGACAAGCTGAAGTTCTTTGAGGATTCGGGACAGGTCGAAGCGACCGGTTCGGTCGAAGTGAAGTTCACCACAGTGACGATCCAGGCCGACCGTTTGCTGATGGATTCGGCCAGTAACGTGGCGACCGCCGAAGGCCACGTCCGGCTGTCCGGCCGGGATTACCAGGCCGAGGCGGGACGGCTGGTCTATAACGCGGACACGCAAGCCGCCCAGTTCGGCGATTTCCGGGTCAAGGTCCAGCCGCAGAAGATGACCGGCCCCCTCTCGATCACCGCGCGGAGTTGGAGCGATGACGGGAAAAGGATGGGGGGCGGCCCGGGCGGCCTATCGACCTGCAGTGATCCGACGGCCCACTATTTCCTGACGGCGCAGACGATCGATTATTATCCCGAGGACCGGGTCGAGGCGCGCAACGTTGTCCTTTTTATCGGTGACCTGCCGCTTTTCTGGTGGCCGTATATTTATTACAGTCTGAAAGACGAGGGGCGCAAGAACTGGCTCTTTGGCCATAACGAGGTGGAAGGTGACTATCTCAAAACCTCCTGGGTCTATCCGCTGGGGATCCTGCTGGTCGACTACATGGATAAAAAGGGGTGGGGGCTGGGGACAGACAGCCAGTACACGCTCGGCGCGCTCGGCCTTGGTTCGCTTTACCTCTACAACGTGGCCGAGAAGGATACCGGGATGGGGAGCTGGGTCGAGCGGATCAAACACTCCAAACAACTCGGGCCCAACACCAATCTCAAAATAGACCACAGCTATGTCAGCACCTACCGGATACCAAGCGGCCGGATCGACCAGACGACGTTCGGTCTGGACTTGAGCTATGCGGCCAAAACGAGCGCCGGGTTGAAGTTTGACCTGCTGGATGACCGGGCCGGGGGGGCGGAGCGCTACAATTTCCAGTTCAACCAGGCGGCCGGTAAGGAGTCGATGAACTATGTTTACAATTATGAGTTTGGCAAAGCCGACCCGAAATGGCTGCGCAAGAGCCAGCGTTTTAATTACCGGACCGCCTTGCTCGGCGACCATGTCGTTTTCAATACCACGGCCAACTACTACCACAGCTCTACTGGCGCCGGCGACTCCGGCGAAGAAAAAGTTGAGCCGCAGATTGACCTCTCCGGTTCCGAGCGCGATTTCTCCTGGCGCTACAGCCAGAACTGGCTGGCCGACCTCCGGCAGGCCGATTATCCGGGGACGATGCATTATCAGTTCCTGGAGAAACAACCGGAGCTGGAGATCAGCCCGCGGACGCTTAATTTGTCCCTGTTCAATTTACAGTCGACTTTTGGCTATGGCCGCTACCGCGAGGTCAAGTATGTGGCGGAGCTCGGCGGGAACCGTGATTTCACCACGAGCCGTTATCGTTCGACCCTCAACGCCGCCAAGGCTTTGCCGCTGGGCGCCTCGACCACCCTCAACCTCTCGGCCGGGATCGACCAGTTCCTGTACGGCCCGGGGGACCAGCTCTACGCTTTGCGGGAGGGGGCCAGCCTGAACAGTAACTGGCGCTCCTGCCTGCGCAACGACCTGACTTTCCGCCAGGGTTATACGGACGGGAACACGCCATTCTTTTTTGACCAGCTCGGCAGCCGCTATCACGACCTCCAGGAAAAGCTGACTTTCTACCACTTGAGCGATTTCAGCTGGTCGCTGGAGGGGGGGCACAACTGGCAGACGAGCAAGTGGTTCGACGTGATGACCCGCCTGATGGCCCAGCCCGCTGGTTGGCTCCGCTGGACGCTCGACACCGGCTGGGATATAGAAAATACCCGCTACAAGGACCTGGTTACGGCGCTCAACCTGACCCCAGCCAGCTATTTTGGCCTAAGCCTCTCCCTGGCGCAGGACCTGAACGGGACGGGGTTGCGTTCCGCCAGCGCCCTGTACGACTGGTATCTGCTGGAAAAGGGACCGAACGAGTTCCATTTCCGCGTCGGCCAGGTCTTTGATCCGGCGACCCGGGAGCTGAAGGTGCGTGATATAATGCTCGTCAAGCAGCTCCACTGCTGGGAAATGAAGTACGCGTACTCCGATTACCGCAAAGAATTCAGTTTCACTTTTTCGCTCAAGGCCCTGCCCGGCGACCCGGTCGGGTTTGCCGGCGGCCGCGGTTTTTATTTTGACAGCTTTGAAAAGGAATTGCGGGGACTGAAGCCGGAAGGGGAGATCAGGAGATATTAATAAAATGAACTTCAAACATCCAACTTCAAACTTCAAAACAATTGGCAAAAATAAAAAATCAAATTCCAAAATATTTGGGAATTGGAAATTATTAGTTGCGATTTGTTTTGAGGTTGGATGTTTGATGTTTGGATTTGTTTTGAGCGGTTGTGCCAAAACTGTCACCCAGTATGTGACTTACGGCGACCAGATGGTGGTCGAAGTGACCTTGCGCGGGAACTATGACGCCGACGCCAACCGCTACTTCCTGGTGGTCGGGACCGGCGAAGCATTCAAGGTCCCGCTGCCGCCGCCGGACAATATTGACTTTGAGCTGCTCGAGCCGGGAACAACTCCCAGGCTGGGGGTGATCGCCGATTATTACACTGGTTTTTATTATTCCTGGGCTGGTTATGTCATTACCGATCCGGGCGGCTACTTCCTGGCGGCCGGACCGTTCACCCAGGGGAGCTCGAACCCCCGGGTCCCGCTGGGCAATCTGGAGGCGACCGGCACGAAATTAAAGTTCAACTTCCGTCTCAGCCAGATCTTCGGGGCCGCGATCCCCAAGATCATTTACTTTGACTTTTTTACAGCGGCCTGGCCGAGCGATGCCGCCAAACTATCGGCCGACCACCTGGCTTCGACCAATGCCTATATTTCCAGCCTGGCCGGGTCGACCGGCTCGGTCCCGGATGAAGAAAATACTTTGCTTGCCCCGGCGCTTGATATTCTGAACTGCGCGGTGACGATCCAGTGAGATCCTCACCCCTTTTACCCCTAACCCCTTTTTCCCCTTCCCCCTTAATAAGGGGGAAGGGGATAGGGGATAGGGGTAAAGCAAGGGAATTGGTATGGTGGATTTTTCTGTCAGGATTGTCTGGCCTTGTGCTGGCGCTCGCCTTCCCGAAATACAACCTCTGGTGGCTGGCCTGGGTCGCGCTTGTTCCATTCTTCTACGCCCTGAATAAAGCACCTGACCGGCGAGGGGCGCTAGCCTGCGGCTTGAGCTTCGGACTGGTGTTCTTTGGCCTGAACCTCTTCTGGATAACTTCCCTCTTCCGTTTCGGCGGGTGGTGGGTAGTGTTTGGTTGGTTGGGCCTGGCCCTTTTTCAATCTTTCTTTATTCTATTGTTCGCCTTGATTCCTCGGTCCCCCATCCCTCGTGCCATCAGCTTGGCGTTCAGTTGGGTAGCGGTCGAATGGCTGCGCGGCCTCGGCCCTTTTGGCGTGACGGCCGGCGTTGTCGGCTATAGCCAGGCGGACTTTTTACCGTTCATCCAGATCGCCTCGCTGGTTACGGTGTATGGGGTTAGTTTTGTGGTGGTGTTGTTCAATGCGGCTTTGGCGGATGTAGGGACAGCCTTTATGGCTGTCCGAGAGAAACGGACAGGGATAAACCCTGTCCCTACAATGCTTTTTGTTTTTCTTCTGGTTGCCGTTTGTTTGGCATATGGTTACTCCACAATTAGTCATTCGTCATTAGTCATTCGTAATTTCCCCAAGCTTGCCCTCATCCAGCCCAATGTTGACCAGATGGACAAGATGAACCCGGCGCTGGTCATGAAGATCTTTGACCTTCAGGAAAATATGACCCGGCAGGCCGCGACCCTGGAACCGGAGATCATCATTTGGCCCGAGACAGCGGTTTTTACTTATATACTCCAGGATGGGCGGACCTTGCCGCGCCTGCAAGCGCTGGCCAGGGAGACGCAGGCCTGGTTGGTGATAGGGACGCCGTTTTTTGAGAATGGCCGGGCTTATAACTCGCTGGTTTCGTTCTCTCCTTTGGGCGAGGTCGTCTCCCGCTATGACAAGGAACATCCGGTCCCGTTTGGCGAGTACTTGCCTTTCCGGCCGCTCCTTTATCCCCTGTTGCGGGGGACAGGTTATTTTGACAACGATTTCTGGCCGGGGAAAGAGGTCCGGCTGATCGAAGCGGCCGGGCGGAAGTTCGCGGCGGCGATCTGTTTTGAATCGACTTTTCCCGGATTGATCAAGGAGCGGGTTAGGCGGGGCGGTGACATTATCCTGACGGTGACCAATGACGGTTGGTTCGGTGATTCCGATGCCGCTTATCAGCATCTTCAAAATGGGATCTTGCGGGCGGTGGAAAACCGGCGTTATTTCGTCCAGGTGGGAAATACTGGCTTTTCGGCGGTGATCGATCCTTACGGGCGGGTAGTGCGGCGAGCGCGGTTAAACTCGCGGGAGACGCTCTTTTTTAGCTTGCCTATTAAATAGGCATTCGCTATAATGAAAGTCGCCAAAAATAATAGGAGGCCAAACATGACAATCAACGCGGCCGGTAAGGAAATTCTTCAGAGGGTCAAGAAGGCGGAAGTTAAGTTCATCTTACTGCAGTTCACCGATATCCTGGGGATGATGAAATGCGTCACTATCCCGGCTTCGCGGCTGGAGGACGTTCTCGATAAAGGGATCTGGTTCGACGGCTCTTCGATCGAAGGTTTTACCCGGATCGCCGAATCCGACATGTTCCTCAAGCCCGATGTAGCGACCTATCAGCTTATCCCCTGGAAACTGGAAGGGAAAAAGTCGGCCCGCCTGATCTGCGACGTCTACACTCCCGATGGCCAACCGTTCGAAGGGGATCCCCGGTCGATCCTGAAAAGAGCCTTGGCCGAAGCCAACAAAATGGGTTATCACTTCAATACCGGCCCCGAGGTCGAGTTCTACCTCTTCAAGAAAGAGGATGGCCGGATCACTACCGCTCCGCACGATATCGGCGGCTATTTCGACTACCCGGCGCGCGATTTTGCCTCGGAAGTGCGCGAAGATATGATCTTTGCCCTGGAAGCGATGGGGATGGAAGTGGAGATGTCGCACCACGAGGTCGGTCCCGGCCAGCACGAGATCGCGGTCCGCTATTCCAACGCCCTCACTTCGGCCGACAATACCGTGACGCTGAAATACGTCATCAAATCGATCGCCGCCCAGCACGGGTTGTACGCTTCCTTTATGCCTAAGCCCTTGTTCGGCCAGGCGGGGAGCGGGATGCATGTTCACCAGTCATTGTTTGACAAGAAGGGGAAGAGCGCCTTTTTCGACGCCAAAGATAAATACAAGTTGTCCGAGGTCGCCTATAGTTATCTGGCCGGCCAGTTGGCCCACGCCCGGGCGCTGACGGCGGTCGTCGCCCCGACGGTCAACTCTTATAAGCGCCTGGTTTCTGGCTATGAAGCGCCGGTCTATATCTGCTGGGGGCAGGTCAACCGGTCAGCTCTCATCAGGATCCCGCGCTACTCGCCGGGCCGTGAGCTTTCCACTCGGATGGAGCTGCGCTGTCCCGATCCGGCCTGCAACCCGTATCTCGCCTTTGCCGCGATGTTGATGTGCGGCCTGGATGGGGTCAAGCGGGGGCTCAAGCCGCCGAAGCCGGTCGAAGAGAACGTTTACCACCTCGATCCGGCCCGGTTAAAAGAACTGAAGATCGAGATGCTGCCGTTCTCGATCAAGCGGGCGGTCGAAGAGCTGAAGAATGACGAGGTGATCAAAGCCGCCCTCGGCAAGCACACCTTCGAGAGCTTCTATAACGCCAAGATCAGCGAATTTGACGACTACCGGATGCGGATCACCCCGTGGGAGATCGAGAAATACTTGGAAGCGCTATAAGATCAGCTTCCCCTCACCTCATCTTTACCAAATCAAAGACCCCTCTCCCTTAGGGAGAGGGGTCTAAGCTTAACGCAGCTCGGGTGAGGGGTGTCTACCTACACCAACCCTTGAGCGTACATCGACTTGGCGACCTTGGTGAAACCGGCGATGTTGGCGCCGATGACCAGGTTCCCCGGCTTGCCGTACTCGATCGAAGCCGCTTTAGACTGCTTGTAGATATCCTTCATGATCCGGTTGAGGTACTTGTCGGTCTCCTCAAACGTCCAGGAGAGGCGCTGGCTGTTCTGGGTCATTTCCAACCCAGAGGTGGCTACGCCGCCGGCATTGGCCGCTTTGGCCGGGCCGAAGCCGACTTTAGCTGCCTGGAAGACCTTGATAGCGTCGGGGGTGGAGGGCATGTTGGCCCCTTCCGCGACCGCCCAAACACCGTTCTCCACCAATTTCTCGGCCGACTTCTTGTCGATCTCGTTCTGGGTGGCGTTGGGGAGGGCGAGGTCGCATTTCACTTTCCAGATATTGTCGCAACCTTCCTCGTAAACCGCCTTCGGGTGGAACTTGAGGTAATCCTTGATCCTTTTGCGCTCCACTTCCTTGAGCTGTTTGACGGTCTTGAGGTCGATCCCGTCCTTGTCATAGATATAGCCGTTGGAGTCGGACATAGCGACGACTTTCGCCCCCAGCTCCTGGCACTTCTGCGCGGCGTAGATCGAGACGTTCCCCGAGCCGGAGCTGACGACGGTCGAACCTTTGATCTCCTTACCCATGTCTTTCAGCATTTCGAGCAGGAAGTAGATCAGGCCGTAGCCGGTCGCCTCGGTCCGGACCAGTGAGCCGCCCCATTCGAGACCCTTGCCGGTCAGGACCCCGGTAAACTCGTTGCGGATCCGCTTGTACTGGCCGAACATGTAGCCTATTTCGCGTCCGCCGACGCCGATATCACCGGCCGGCACGTCGGTATCCGGGCCGATATATTTGCAAAGTTCGGTCATAAAGCTCTGGCAGAAGCGCATTACTTCAGTGTCCGATTTACCCTTGGGATCGAAGTCGGAACCCCCTTTGCCGCCGCCCATCGGCAGGGTGGTGAGGGCGTTCTTGAAGATCTGTTCGAAGCCCAAGAATTTAATGATGCCGATGTAGACCGAGGGGTGGAAGCGGAGCCCGCCTTTGTAAGGGCCGATCGCGCTGTTGAATTCGATGCGGAAACCGCGATTGACGTGGACTTCTCCTTTATCGTCCTGCCACGGCACGCGGAAAATGATCTGGCGTTCCGGTTCGACGACCCGTTCGAGGATCCTGGCTTCCTTGAACTCGGGGTGTTTCTCGATGACCGGAGCAACCGACTCTAATACTTCCTGGACCGCCTGGTGGAACTCCGGCTCGTTCGGATTACGCTTGATAACTTCGTCTAAAACTTTCCGTACCATGATAATTGGGCCCTCCTGTTGGTGTTTTGGGACTGGGACAGAGTTAACCGCGGCACCCCCTTATGGCTGGAAATTATTTAAAACAGTGTTAGAATTATACGGCAAGGTATTGCCGTATGTCAAGGATTGTCCGGCCCCTAACCCCGCTAATCCGTTCCGTCAGTCAACGTCTTTACCCCTATCCCCCATCCCCTTCCCCCTTATTAAGGGGGAAGGGGAGAAGAGGGGTTAGGGGTAAAAGCGTCAGGAGGGAGGTGGTAAAAGCGCCAGCCATGATATAATTTAATTATGAAAGAGATCGAGCGCCGGAATAAGATGATCCTCAAGCTGATCGCCGAGGCGAAGACGCCGATTGGCTCGGTCGAGCTGGCGGCCAAGCTGAAAGAGTTTGGCCTGGAAGTGCCGGAGCGGACCGTCCGCTACTATTTAAAGAGCCTGGGGGACCAGGGGTTGGTCAAGATTTTTTGGAAAGAGGGGCGGATGATCACCAGCAAAGGGCGGGAAGAGTTAAGCAACGCCCATGTTTCGGAAAAGATCGGCCTGGTCAGTTCCCGGATCGAATCGCTCGCTTACCAGATGGACTTTGACATCCACACCCGGAAAGGGAGGGTCATTCTCAACGTCTCCCTCTTCAACGCCCGTGAATTCAAGAAAGCGATCGAGCTGATGAAACCGGTCTTTGAGAATAAGTTAAGCATGGGTGAACTTGTTCTGGTCGTGGAAGCGGGGGAAGAGATCGGCGGGATCATCGTCCCGCCCGGCAAGGTTGGCTTTGGAACCCTCTGTACTATCAACCTCAACGGCATCTTGCTGAAGCACGCTATCCCGGTCGTCTCCCGGTTCGGCGGGATGCTCCAGATCGAAGAGGGGCGCCCTCTTCGTTTTACCGACATAATTGACTACTCCGGTTCAACGCTTGACCCGCACGAGATCTTTCTCAAGAGCCAGATGACGAGCGTCAACGAAGCGATCCACGGCGCCGGCAAGGTCCTGGCTGGCTTCCGCGAGATACCGGCCGCCTCGCGCGATGAAGCGGAGGCGACCTTGCGGCGGATCGAAGCGGCCGGTTTGGGGACCGCCCTGGTCCTCGGTAAATCGGGACAGACCGTTCTCGGCATGCCGGTGGCGGTCGAGCGGGTCGGCTTGGTTGTCGCCGGCGGGCTGAACCCGGTGGCAGCGGCGGAAGAGGCGGGACTCGAGACTGAAAGCCGAGCGCTTGTTTCCCTGATCGACCACTCGGCCTTAATTAATTACCGCGACCTATGATCGACCTCGCCAGTACCGGCATTAAAGGGCTTGATAAGATCCTCCAGGGATTAAAGCTGGGGGATAACGTCGTTTGGCAGGTTGATTCGATCGACGATTACCGTCACTTTGTCGCTCCCTACCTGGTGCGGGCTAAGGCTGACGGCAAGAACATCGTCTATATCCGCTTTGCCCAGCATCCTCCTTTGGTCGAGAACGACCCGCAGATCAAGACTTACCAGCTAAGCGCCTTGACCGGCTTTGAGTCTTTCTCCAAACAGGTCCACGACATCATTACGGCCGAAGGGGAAGGTGCTTTTTACCTCTTCGACTGCCTCTCCGACCTGTTATCGGCCTGGGCGACCGATCTGATGATCGGTAACTTTTTCCTGGTCACCTGTCCTTATCTCTTTAAGTTAAGGACGATCGCCTATTTCGCTCTCCTCCGCAATTATCACTCCTTCAAGACGATCGCCCGGATCCGCGAAACGACCCAGCTTCTCCTCGACATCTATGACCTGGACGGGCGCTTCTACGTTCACCCGCTCAAGGTCTGGGACCGCTATTCCCCGACGATGTTCTTGCCCCATCAGGAAGAAGGGGAGAACTATTTCCCGCTGACCAACAGCGTTGACGTAACCAAGCTTTTCACTTACATGTCGGACAAGGGGGCGGAGAGTGCCAACCGGAACCTTGATAACTGGGACCGTCTTTTCCTCCGGGCCGAAGAGATCGCCCGGGAGGGTGAACTGGGGGGAGAACGGGAGGCGATGGCCGACCAACTCTGCCGGATCATGCTCGGCCGGGAGCCGCGGATGATGGCGCTGGTCAAGCGCTACTTTACCCTCGAGGACCTGATCGAGATCAAGTCGAAGATGATCGGGAGCGGTTTTATCGGCGGCAAGGCGCTCGGCATGCTTCTAGCCCGGAAGATCCTCCAGCCGGAGTGGCAGGAGAAACTGGAGCCGCATGATTCTTTCTATATCGGCTCCGACGTCTTCTATACATATATAGTCCAGAACGGCTGGTGGAACCTCTGGCTGGAACAGAAAACTGATGCCGGCTACTTTGCCAAAGCGTCCGACCTCAAGGAGAAGCTTTTGAGCGGTTCCTTTCCCGACGAGATCAAAGAGCAATTTAACGGGATGCTCGAGTATTTCGGCCAATCACCGATCATTGTCCGCTCTTCCTCGCTCCTGGAAGACGGCTTCGGCAACGCTTTTGCCGGGAAATACGAGAGTTTGTTCTGCGTCAACCAGGGAACGCCCGAGGTCCGCTACACCAATTACGAAAATACGGTCAAGCGGGTCTTTGCCAGCACAATGAACGAAGACGCGCTGACCTACCGGCGCCAGCGCGGGCTTGGCCAGCAGGACGAACAGATGGCCTTGCTGGTGATGCGGGTCTCCGGCAACCAGTACCGGCAAAGTTTCCTTCCCTACCTGGCCGGGGTCGGTGTTTCTTATAACACCTTTGTCTGGCACGAGAATATGGACGCCAAAGCGGGGATGCTCCGCCTGGTCTTTGGCCTCGGGACGCGGGCCGTCAACCGGGTGGAGGGTGACTATCCGCGGATCGTCGCTCTGGACGCCCCATTGCTTAAACCGTATGGGATGGAAGATAACAAAAAGTTCTCCCAGCACGATGTCGACCTCTTAAATATTGTCACCAATGAGCTCGAAAGTGCCGAGTTGAACCAGCTTTTACGGGATGAGCCGGGGTTGAAGGTGGAGCGGGTTGGGAAAAGGGGACTAGGGACCGGGGGGGAGGGTTGGGTCTTGACCTTTGATGAGTTCCTGGCAAAAACCGGTTTTACTAAAGACATGAGCGGGATCCTGAAACTTTTGGAAACGACCTACCAGTATCCGGTCGATGTTGAGTTCACCGTCAACTTTACGGCCGAAGGGGAAGCGAAGATCAATCTTCTCCAATGCCGCCCGCTCCAGGCGAAGGGTGAGACCGGCCAGGTCAAGCTCCCGGACAAGCTCGATCCGAAAAAGACCTTTTTCTCGGCCCACGGCAGTTTCATGGGTGGGAGCGTTAACCAGCCGATCACCCGCTTGATTTACGTCGACCCGGCCGCTTACCGCGAGCTCCTCTTCCAGAAAAAGTTCTCCGTGGCCCGCCTGATCGGCCGGCTGAACCGGCTCGGCGGGGGACGGGAGAAACAACCGACTATGCTGATCGGCCCGGGACGCTGGGGGACGCGTGACGCGACGCTCGGTGTTCCGGTCAGCTTTGCCGAGATCAATAACTTTGCCGCCCTGGTCGAGACGGCGGACAAAGTAAGCGGCTTTATGCCGGAACTCTCTTTCGGTTCCCACTTTTTCCTCGACCTGGTCGAAGGGAATATCTTCTATGTCGCCCTTTTTCCGGAGAATGAAGGGGTTCTTTTCAACCGCGGCTGGTTGGCCAAAGAGAAGAATATCCTAGCGGAACTTTTGCCGGACGCGGCCGAACTGGCCAAGGTGGTCAAAGTCTTCGACTTGAGCAAAAAACCGCTCCGCCTCCTTTCCGATGTCGCCAGCCAAAAAGTCATCTGTGAATTATAAACTACTGGAGAAGTGCGTTCTTTGCGGTCATCGCTGCGGCGTCAACGAATTCCTCATGGGTGCCTCTAATCTGCCGACGATGGATGTAGGAGGGCTTTCGCTCATTCTTAGTCTTGGCCTAATTTAGGGTCACTTTAATCAATCAAGAAACATATGAACCCTAGGGGGTTATGGGCATAAATCCTGCAAAATCAACTTTTGCCCCTGTTGAAGCATTAACCGCTGTTACGTTACAGGGCGGGGTGGTTGGAGTGGAACAAGCCTTCATTTCGTCGTAAGTGCTAAATTCAGTTGCTCCAACTTCGGGACCAGATTTTTTCTCAAAATAATTACCCTGGGCCTCTATAGCTTCCGAGGATTCACTGGAGATTGAATAACATAAGTTTACCTGAGATAAATTGCATTGATTATCGAATTTATTTCCTCCCGGGATAGCCTTTGTGCCTAAATCTGGATAGGCATGATGAAACACATAGACGCCGCTGCTGTTAAAAATATTATTTCTGAGCGTTGGGTGAGAACCATCTCTAGAAATGGCAAATCCAACAAAGGCCGGGAAAACGCTCCCTGTTAACAGGCCGCCGGAATCATCCATATAAAAAATCTTTTTTATTTCATTTTTTCCAAAGGTCGGCGCGGCATTATCAATAACCCAGGTATAAGACAATTCGCTTGAAGATATTATTGGCTGGGAGCTCTTGGTAACAAGCAGGGAATTGATTCTGCTGTTTTCTACAAAAGCCTGGCCCGCCTCTAATTGCAAAGCGGCAAAAGAAGGATCGCCCGTAGAAAGCTCATCTGCGATTGTAACATCAGAGATATGGCTCTGATCCGATGCTTTTAAAATGTAGTCACCCATCACAAAAGACCCGATGGGAGGAAGTGGGTTTGTTTTGTTGTTAATAATTGTTTGACCTTTTCCTGATCCAATAAGCTTGACGCAGTATTTTAATGTCTGCTGATAAGTTGGATATGTTCCTTCTGCAACATTAATTATATCTCCGGGCTCTGAAGCGATTATTGCTTCTGGTAGTGTTGGATGGTCGGTGCTTGGAACATTAATATATTTTCCGACAGGACAGTTTGATTGCACGTCTGAAGGGGCGTCTATTGGGGCATCTGATTTATTGTCTCCGATAACGTCGGGTATGTCGGCATCTAAGGCCGTATCCTTCCCGGTATCTAATATGGCAATATCAGGCGCGACATCATGTTCCGCCTTCCCGGCGTCTTGTGCAGGGATTCCAGCGTCAAGGTTTGGGTTTTGATAAACAGTTTCATATTCGACTTTCCCCCCGCAGGCGCTGGCCGCGAAGGTTAGCGCTGCTATTCCCATCCATCGGCCTAATCTGTTAATCTTGCGCGGCGACGTTCGATCCGCCAAGCGCGTCATTTGCCTGCCTGCCGAAACAATTGGTTTGGAAACATTCTTAAAATTAATCATTTATTTTCCCCTCGAGATTAGTTTTTTGTTATTAGGGACAATTCTTTTGATATTTTATCCAATCGATGATAACTGATACCGGTTGTTGGTAAACGAACGTTCCCCCCGGCCAGCCGGGGTAACTACTTGCCCAGAAATTAGTCATTATTTTGGCTGGAGGCAGTGGCGCGCCAGAGAGGTCCGCCGAATAAGAAGCTTCTCCATTGATATACCAGGTTATCATTGGCTGTGTCAACTTGAATCCGTAATTGTTAAAACTGGTTGACGGGTCAAAGTTGAGGGTTATCTTCTTTTGATTTCCGTAGTCGTTTCCGGCAGCGTAAAAATTGAATTGAATGTCGTTGGTATCAGCAATGAATTCAATGTCGTGCTCATAATGAGTAGCTGTGCCTGCTTGGCCGGCATAAGTAAAAAGCGTTCCGCCAACTAATCCCGGCCCTTTAACCGTTTGCAGGCTGAACTCAAAACAACCGTAAGTGAAAATTTCATTAATGGTCCGGTATTCGGCGGATGCGAGGGGAAAACCATCGCATCCGGCGGGACAGCCGACGTCATCCAGGGTAAGCCATAAATAGCCGTTGGAAAAAGTTCCGTTATCGGGTTGCCAGGTATTATTAAAGATTCCATAGTTAGACCAGTTGGAAAATTCCCAGTCGTTGCTTGGCCCATCCATCTCGGCGTCAAGGTCTGGTATTCCTTTGATAAGCACTCCATTTCCTCCGGTTCCTGCCGTCCCAGCCATGCCGCTTACCCCTCCGGTTCCAGCCGCTCCAGCCATGCCGCTTACTCCTCCGGTTCCAGCCACTCCGCCCGTGCCGCTTACCCCTGCGGTTCCAGCCACTCCGCCCGTGCCGCTTACCCCTGCGGTTCCAGCCACTCCGCCCGTGCCGCTTACTCCTGCGGTTCCAGCCACTCCGCCCGTGCCGCTTACTCCTGCGGTTCCAGCCACTCCGGCCGTGCCGCTTACCCCTCCGGTTCCAGCCGCACCGCCCATGCCGCTTACTCCTCCGGTTCCTGCAATCCCTCCGACTCCATTTATTTCCGGTCCTTCTGACTCAGATGAACAACCTAAAGATAGTAAAGCGCTAGAAATAGTTATAATTCCTCCTAATCTTTTCATGAACTGACCAACATGCGCGAAATTGTGCGATGCAGCTCTATTTCTATCAACTACCAATCGTGTCGTTTGCCTGCCTGCCGAAACCATTGGGCTGGGAACACTTCTGGAAATATTTTTAAAAGTAATCATTATATTCCTCTATTATTTATTTCTCCTGACAAGTTATTATCACCCGCTTTTCAGAGGGATTTCAGGGTATTAGTATGTTGGTTTTAGGAAGGCCGCCAGACAGCCTACAGTGTGGATAAATTTCTGATGGGGAGCTCAAATCTGCCGGTCATCGGGAAGTTTGTGGGTAAAGCAGCCAAGATATGTGTTATGAGGGTGCGTTGTGAGTTCCAAATGAACTGAATACTTGCCCTCTCTCTTCTTACCAGCGACAGTTAATTCTACTATAATATTGATATGAATTTAATTTCTTTGGCCAATTGTCTGCTTTGCGGGCATCGGTGTGGCGTGAATAGGTACCAGGGACCAGGTACCAGGTGCCAGGCGGGGATTAAGCCGATAGTTTCCTCTTATTGTCTCCATCATGGCGAGGAACCGATGATCTCCGGGACGCGTGGTTCCGGGACGATCTTTTTCGCCAACTGTTGTCTTAAGTGTGTCTATTGCCAGAATTATGAAATCAGCCAACAAGGGACAAGGGACCAGGGGCCAGGTACCAGGGGGGAAGAAGTTGAGGCGGAGAGGTTAGCGGAGATCATGCTCGAGCTCCAGGCCAAAGGGGCCCACAACATCAACCTCGTTTCGCCGACCCATTATGCGTTGCAAATAGCCGATGCCTTGAAGTTAGCCAGGGAGCAAGGTTTAAAACTGCCGGTCGTTTATAATACCGGAGGATACGATAGCCTTGAATTGCTGAGCGAGCTGGAGGGGTTGATCGATGTCTATCTCCCCGACTTCAAGTATTTTAGTGAAGGCTCGGCCCAAAAATATTCTGGGGCGGGTAATTACCCCAAAATAGCCAGGGCAGGGATCGCCGAAATGTTCCGCCAGGTCGGCAATATTAAGTTGAATGATGAAGGGGTGGCGCGCTCCGGTCTGCTGGTTAGACATCTTGTCCTGCCGGACAACTTGGCCGGGACAGATGCGGTCCTCAAATGGCTGGCGGCGCTCTCCCCGGAGATCCGGATCAGCTTAATGGCCCAATATAGCCCACAACATCGGGCGGCGGAATTCCCGGAGTTGGCCAGGCGTTTGCGGCCGGAAGAATACCGGCAGGCCGTGGCGGAGGCGGAAAAACTGGGGTTGCGGAATGTTTATGTCCAGGAACTGGCGAGCAGTGAAACTTTTCTCCCCGATTTTAACCAGGCCGACCCTTTCGCCGGATAATTACTGGGTTTACTGCGGCTGGAGAACTAAATAAGCCTGGTCCTGTTTGGAATGGAGAAAGTAGGCGCGGTCGGAGTCAAAGCCGTTGAGGACCCGGATCGGCTTTTCGTGGCGGTAGATCTTCTTGATGGCGGCGGAATTGGCGAACGATCGTGTCCCATCCCTGAACTGGACGGCAAAAAGGGAGGAGACCAGCGATGAGGTAACGCCGCCGCGGCTATCCTTGGCGCTGACAAAGTACATCACTTCCGGTCGGAGCAACTTTTCCGGTATGGAAAAATAACTGATGTTCTTTTCCTGGTGAGGACGTATTTCCAACCACTTTTTAGTTGTCCATTGCTGGGGCCCGCCCAGGGTGTAGTAGAGCCGGACGCTGGTGACCGGGCTGGCGGCCGAAACTTTGACCGGGACGACTATCCGGTTGTTCCCTTTCTGGAAGGGGGTCAAGACCTCGATCGTCGGGAAAGAGCCCCCGCGCTTGAGCCGCTGGTCGAGCCAGGCAAAGGCGGGGTCCTGGGCGGAGGCGAGGAAGCGGTGGCGGAGGTTCGGGATCAGATAATAATTTTTCTTGGCCGTGACCTCCTCGTAGCTTTTCTGGAAAGTGGGCAGGTAATAACAGTGGTCGTTGGTCCCGGTGATAAAGAGGATCGGGGCGTGCTGGGTTGCCAGGAAGTTCTTCGGGTCGAGATAGGCCATCCAGATCTCCTTGTCGAGCGCCGGCATGGCGTTGAACCAATCTTCCCAGGTGCACCCTTCGGGGATATAGCCGGCGCCAAAAACGTTGACCGCCGCCCGCAAGCGGCTATCCTGGCCGTTGGTCAGCAGAGTTAGTACCCCGCCCCAGGAAAGACCGACCATCCCGATCCGCTGCGGATTGACTTCCTGGCGCTGGGTAAGGAAAGTTATCCCGTTGCGCGCGGCCGCGACTGCGTAGACCAAGTAGTTATGGGAAGGGTCGGGTTGGGTCCGAAGAAGATTGGCGACGATCATGTCCGGCCCGGTCGAGCGGGAACCGGGGCGGTTCTCACCTTTGCCCGGCAGGTCGATCGAGAGGACGGCGTAACCGTGCCGCGCCCAGCTGATCGAGCGGGGGAGCGAGGCGGTCCCGCCGCCGCCGTGGCTCAAGAGGATCGCCGGTAATTTCCCCCGGTGATATTTGGGATAAGCGAAATAACCGAAAATACGGGTCGGCTGGCGGAGATATGGGCGGCTGTAGTAGTAGACTTCTTCGACCTTGATGTTGCCGCGGAGATAGCTCTTGTTTATCTCGTAGCGGACCTCGCCGGTCGGGACGTCCCAGAGCTGTTGCTGCTCTTCGGAGCTGAAGGCGCATGCCGTGGCAGCGAGGAGCGCTAAGAGGATAGCCGGTATAATTACTTTTCGCATGTGCGTGCTATAATTATAGCATATGAAATATTCCGCGCCGCGCGGCACCAAGGATATCCTCCCCGAACAGGCCGCCAGCTGGCAATTTATCGAGTCGGTCTGCCGGGAAACCTTTGCTTTGTACGATTATCAGGAGATCCGCACCCCCATTTTTGAGTCGACCGAGCTTTTCGCCCGCTCGATCGGCGCCACGACCGATATCGTCAGCAAAGAGATGTACACTTTCAGCGATCGCAAGGGCCGGAGCTTAACTTTGCGGCCGGAAGCGACCGCCGCGGTCGTCCGGGCCGGCCTGGAAAACAACTTGATCAACCAGGATAACCTCCTCAAGCTTTATTATCTCGGCCCGATGTTCCGTTATGAACGTCCCCAGGCGGGCCGCCAGCGGCAATTCCACCAGGCGGGGGTAGAGGTCTTTGGCTCGGCCGACCCGGCGCTTGACGCCGAAGTCATTCAGCTGGCCGTTAAGCTTTTTGCCCGGCTCGGTCTGCCCGGACTTGAGGTCGATATCAATTCGGTCGGCTGTGATAAATGCCAGCCGGCTTTCCGCGACGCTATCCGCGACTATTTTCAGAAACACGTCCAGGATATGTGCGCGGATTGCCAGGAGAGATTGGCGACTAACCCGCTCCGGATACTCGATTGCAAGGGAGCGCACTGCCAGAAATACATTGAGAAAGCGCCGGCGGCCATTGACCACCTCGATGCTGACTGTAAAACCCACTTTGAGCAGGTCGTCGGTTGGTTAGATCGTTTGGGCGTTAAATATAAAATAAATAACCGCTTGGTCCGCGGCTTGGATTATTACACCCGGACCGCCTTTGAGATCATTTCCAAACAGTTGGGGGCGCAAAACGCCGTCTGCGGCGGCGGCCGTTACGATAAACTGGTCGAAGAATTAGGCGGTAAGGCCACTCCGGCGATCGGGTTTGCGCTCGGAATGGAAAGGGTGGTGGAAATACTTAAATCCAAAATCCTAAATCCTAAATCTGAACAAGGAATTCATTTATTTATTGCTACGCTGGGAGACGAAGCGAAGCAGTTGGGCGTCAAGCTGGCGGCTGAAGCGAGAGAGAAGGGGATCAGCGCCGACACGGATTATCTTGGCAAGTCATTGAAAGCCCAGATGAAGACGGCCGACCGGCTCCGCGCGCGATTTGTTTTCATCATTGGCGAGAATGAGATCGAAAAACGGGCCGCTCTCCTCAAAGATATGGCAACGGCCGAGCAGACCGAGATCAAATTCGAGGAGCTTTTGGGTGAAAGCAGCCCTCTTTTATCACCCCGAAACTGACGGGCGGGTCCGCTGCGAGCTCTGCCCTCACACTTGCCTGATCGCTGACGGGCGGCGCGGGATCTGCGGGGTGCGCGAGAACCGGCAGGGTACCCTCTACAGTTTAGTTTACGGCAAAGTTGTCGCCTCGCACGTTGACCCGATCGAGAAAAAACCGCTCTTCCATTTCCTCCCCGGTTCCTACACTTATTCCCTGGCCACGGTCGGCTGTAACTTTAAATGCCCTTTCTGCCAGAACTACCAGATCTCCCAGGTGGATAAAGAACTGCCGACGATCTACGGGAACGACATGACCCCGGGGGAGATCGTCGCGGCCGCCCTGGAGCGCGAATGCCGGAGCATCTCCTACACTTATACCGAGCCGACCGTCTATTTTGAGTTTGCCTACGATTGCGCCAAGTTGGCGAGCGAGCGGGGGTTGAAGAATATCTTTGTGACCAACGGCTACACCAGCCTGGCGGCGCTGGAGGAGATCAAGCCGTATCTCGACGCGGCTAATGTCGACCTCAAGTCGTTCCGGGAGAATTTCTACCACAAGTATTGCGGGGCGAAACTGTCGGCCGTCCTGGCCAGCTTAAAATATTATAAACAGAATGGGGTCTGGCTGGAGGTGACGACCCTCCTCATCCCGGGCTTGAACGATTCGCGGGAAGAACTGGCCGAGATCGCCAATTTTATCAAAGGCGATCTGGGGGCGGAGACCCCCTGGCATGTTTCCGCTTTTTCCCCTACATATAAGATGCTCGACCGGCCGGCGACTCCGCCGGAGACTTTGACCCTGGCCAGGGAGATCGGGCAGAAGGCCGGGTTGAAATATGTTTATTCTGGGAATATTCCGATCAAGGGGGCGGAGAACACTTATTGCCCCAAATGCGGCGCCACGGTCATCCAGCGGGCCGGCTTTCAGGTGTTGAAGAACGAACTGAAGGGGATGGGGTGCGGGGGGTGTGGCGAAGGGATTAGCGGTGTCTGGAGTTAAGGATGAAAACCGTCCAGCTTATAACCTTCCAGCTTGAACATTTTGTAGTTGTTCGTTATGTAATCTTCGACTAGATACATCTTCAGATCAGATAGTTCACTTGTTTTCGTAAAATGTTTGTTGGCCTGCTCCCGGAAAACTTCATTGTCCGGTCCGTAATAGAGGACCGTTTCACCCTTCTTAAGCTCGGGAATACCCCAGATCTCATATTGTTTCTCTCCCCACGGATGCCCGGTCATCAAAAAACCGGTCGCCAGATAGGTCGGCCGTTTTGTATGGAATTCCAGGAGTGAAGCGGAGACATTTGTTTTGGCAAAAAGCTTGTATTCTGCCGGAACATTCTTGGTCAGTGAATAATTCTTGGCGTAATCTTCCTGGTGGAGAAGAATGGCCGGAGAGACAAAGAATAAGATGAGCAAGATAAGCGAAGTGAACAGGGCGATCCAGGTCAGGAACTTCTTTAAAGATTTCCCGTTCACCAGCAGATAATTTACAGTTAGCGGGAGGGCGGCCAGGTAGCCGACCGACGGCCAATGCGCCCAGATCTTAACTTTCAGGGAGAGGAGGAGGAACAAGCAAAGGACCGGAAAGGAGAGAGCGACCAACAGCTTGGTTGTTTTGTCTCCGTGGCTACTCTGTCGGAAAACAGGGATAAGCGTGAAGATGAGGAACGGGGTGAAATGGACGAGCTGGTCGGCGATAAAGGCGAGCGTGTTGGCTCCCCAGGGGTCGCCGGAAACCTTGCTCCCGTGAAAAGCAAAAGAGACCCAAGCGTGCTGACTGTTCCAGAAGAGGACCGGGGCGAAAAAGAGGAGCGAAATAGCCAGGGCGAGATAAGGCTCTTTCCTTTTTAACCAGAAACGCCCTTCCGGCGCGATCCAAGCATAGAAAAGCAAACAAGGCCAAAAGAGGAACATGGTATATTTGCTGAGATAACCTAAACCGAGAACAACTGCTAGGAAATACCAGTAGTACGCTTTTCCCTCTTTGACGATCTTGAGCGTTAGCCAGAGGGACGTCATCCAGAACAGCGCCAGGGGGAGCTCGACGAACTGCGTCAGCCAGACGACGACGAAGTGGGGGAGGACCTGAAAGAGGAGCGCTGACCAGAAGGCGACTTTCTCATTATAAACTTCTTTAGCCACAAGATAGATAAGCCCGGTGACCAGGGTGGTGATCAACACTGCCCCGAGACGGACCAGGGCGAGGTTTTCTTGCCCCAGAGTGAAAAGATAGTTAATGTAAGCGACCATGGGGGGGTGGTCGACGAAAGAGAGGCTCAAGTGTTTTGACCAGAGCCAGTAATAAGCCTCGTCCGCAGTCAAGGGGAAGAGGATTGCCAGCAAAAAGCGGGCGATAAAAGAGATTATTAGTAATATGTATATGTTCATTACGGTTTTCGGATAGCTTCGGTTAAGGCCAATGTTGAGTAATTGTCTCTAGCCAAAACGACATAGCTGGTTAATTTTAGCTTATTTAAGCTTTCGGTGTCACTAAGCAGGATCGCCTGGCTGTTTACAATGTTTTTTTGCAGCTTATCCCCATCCCAAAAATATTTATCCGCCGGGCCGGCCATGAAGTCGACATAGAAAAGATCGGGGCTGAAGAAGAGTTTCCGGTCAGGCGGGCGGTAGATAAAGAACTTATTCCCCTCGGCGCGGTAGCGGGTGATCGTCTTTGGCCAGTTAAGGTCAGGATTGAAGGCGCGGACGAGGGTTTGGCTGTTCCAGAATAGAACGCTGTAACCGAGCGCGGCCAGGGCGAAGGTGGCGAGCAATTTCCGGCCGTCCGGCCGCCAGAGGAAAAGCTGCAGCGCGGCTAAAGAAGCGACCAGTATCCCGAGCGGGACAAGCGCCGCGCTCAAGTCAAACCCGTCGGCATTTTGCGGCTTGAGGAGGAAGACGACCAGGGTCGCGCTGAAAAGGAATAGGAAAAAGGCGTTCCAGAGGCGAGGAGCAAGGAAACCGCGGCGTTGCTTGAGTAATGAGGCCAGTCTAATCCCGGCCAGGATCGCCAGCGGCGGAACGAAGACGGTAAAGGTTCGCAGGTCGCTCTGGCGGTAGAAGAAGAGGAGAAAGAGAAAGTTGGACCAGAACCAGAGGGAGCAGAAGCTGGAGAGGGAGAGCGTCCGCACCTTTACCCCTAACCCCTCTCTCCCCTTCCCCCTTAATAAGGGGGAAGGGGATGGGGGATAGGGGTTAACAACCTTCACTGACGACAGCCAGAGCGCCGACCAGGGGAAGAGGATCAAGAGGAGAAAGCCGATTATCGAGTAATAGCAGCCGAAGCCGAGGTAGCTGGTGTTGTATTTGCTCTGGATGGTGATCGATCTTAGATAAGGTAGCCATTGCTCGCCGAGCGGGATGGCTTGTAGAGCGAGGACGCCGGCCACAATGAGCAAAAGAAACGAAACGAGTAATGCGTAATGCGTAATGCGTACTTTGAACAGCTTTTCTCTCGCTGGGGGACTAAAAATCAGCAAAAATAATATGGTCAGGGCCGGTAGGATCAGAGCAAAGCCGCTCTTGATCAGAAAACCGGCGGCGAGGGAAAGGGTAAAAGGGATGAGATATGAGGTGTTGTTCCGTTTTAAGAAAGCATAGAGCGAGAGGTGGGCCGTCAGGACAAAGAGCGGAAGAAGAATATCCAGTTTTGGCGCGCGTGAATAGACGACCAGGCCGAGGCTGGTGGCGGTGATGAGGGTGGAATAGAAAGCGACCTTTTTTGCTGCCAAGCGACTTAAGGTGAGATAGAGGATCAGCAGGAGCAGGGTGAAGTAGAGGACATTCGGGATGTGGACGGTCAATTCAGAAACGCCGAGGAGCTTCATCGGCCAGGCGAGGAGCCAGATCCCGAGCGGCGGCTTGTCGAGAAAAGAGGTGCTATCGCCAGGCGAAACGAATTGGGCCAGCCATTGATTATGGATAACGGCGTTCTTGGCGGCCAGGGCGTAGAGAGAAGCATCGTCATTCTGGAGCGGGTTGCGCGGCAAGGTCAGGAAACTGACCAGGATAAAGGTGATGAGGAGCCACCAGAGTGCTTTGTTGGTCAGGGTAATTTACCTCCGAGGTAGCCGGTGCAAATAAAGATCGTTGTCTTGTTCGGCAGGTCGGCATCTTTGTTGAAGAGGCGCTTGTGCGGTTCGATTGAGACAGCGCGAAAGAGCGGCCGCAGTTTCTCGTGAAGGGTCGTTTCGTTCAGGGCGAAATAGATTATATTGTCCCCGCGCCGGATATTGGGCGCTCCCCAGAGGTCGACCTGCCGCAAGCGGCCCGGGGCCATATAGGTTTTGGTTCGGCCGTGGAAAGAGACCAGGCCGATCATCCCCAGGTCGTTAGCCAGATAAAAAGTACGGCCGCTTTTCGGCGCCACCTCTTTAAGATATTGCGGCAATTGCCGGTTGATCGTCTGTTCTTTCCCTTTTAATTCAGCCGGGAGGGGATAATAGAAAAGATAATAAGCGAAAGCGGCGGAGTTAACGGCCAGGGCGAAGAGGAGGGTCGTCACGATCACCCATCTTTTGGCGCGCGGCAGGTCGAGGATGGCCGGTAAGTAAGTGGTCGCGGTCCAGTGCCCGCCGATGTTCATGATCGGACTGATCAGGAGAAAAGGGGTCAGGACGACCCCGGCGAAGAGTTTGAACATTTGCGGTGCCTTTTTGTTAAAGACGAGATAAAGGGTCAGGAGAAAGAGCGGCGGGGTGTAGAGGAGGGGTTGCAGGCCGAAAAAGTTCAGTAAGTTGTCGCCGACCCGGGGCCCGGCCCCCATCTTCCCGCCCCAGTAGAAGAGGGGGGTGAAACCGAGCCGGAGATTCCAGATCAGGACAGGGGAAAAGATCAGCGCGGCCAGCGCGACCGCCAGGTAAGGCTCTTTTTTAGTGAACCAATAACGTTCTTTTTTATTTAGCGCGAGATAGGCGACCGTCGCCAGGAAAAAGAGGGCCATGACGTAATCGCTCAACAGTCCCAGGCCGGCTGCTATCCCAAGCGGATACCAAAGGAGGGCGTTCCGGCGTTTAAGTAGTTTGACCAGTAAATAGAAACTAACTGACCAGAAGAGGAAGAGGAGCATCTGCGGGACAAGGAACATCCCGCCGCCGAAAAAGGTCGGGACCAGGTTAAAGATGATCGCCGCCAGTTCGCCGGCCTGTTTATTGTAAAGCTCCCGCCCGGTCAGGTAGATGATCAGCGAAACCAGCAGGACGAGGCCGATCGCCGTCAGCCGGACGGCCAGTTCACTTGGCCCAAAAAGGGAGGTTAAGATGAAGTTGACGTAGGCGATCATCGGGGGATGGTCGACGTAACTCAAGTCGAGATGCTGTCCCCAGAGCCAGTAATAGGCTTCGTCGCCGATCAACGGGAAATGCGGAGCGACCAGGAGCTTGAAGGCGTTAATGGCGACCAGGAAGATGGCGAAATACATGGTAAAATTATAACATATGGCCAGCGTGCAGAATATCGGGCTAATGGTTACCCGTGACGAAGATGACGTCATCGAAGAGGTCATGAATGTTAATAAGAAGTATTTTGACAAGATATTGGTTCTTGATGGCTCAAGTGATCGGACCGAAGAGATTATCAGGAGCTACGATTGCGTCAAGTATTTCCTAAAAGACAGAGATATTATCGACAAACTCCCCAACCGTAAGTTCCGCGATTATGCCAGGCAATATATCCTCGAAAAAGCCCAAGCCATGTATCCAATTGAAGGCTGGTTCACTATATTACACGGAGATGAAATATGGCACGATGACCCAAACTGGGTGGCGCAGGAGGCAGAAAAGGCGCGCGCCGAAAGAGTCAATTGGTATGGCATGAATTTCTTTCTGCATACTTCGGACAAAGGCAAAGATCTACATTCGATTAAATCGATTCAGGAAAGAATCCTTTGGTATTGCCCAGGCTTTTTGGAGCTCAGATCGTTTAGGAATAAAATAGGCACTCGTTATAACCGGGAGAAACAATTTAATAATATTGTGCCAGAAGGGATCGGCTGGCAAATTTACAAGCATTTTCCGGTTTATAAGCACTATTCTTTTCGCTCTGTTGAGCAAATATTGAAGCGAAAAAAAGTCCAATTCGAGAATGATTATACGACATATCAAAGGATTAGTTCCGCTGATGATTGTTTCATTGATATTTTGCCCGGTTATAAGGTTGCCAGAAAATATGACGGTTCTTTCCACGAGTTTGAGATCAAGGAGCAGGGGACGCTGTTCAGTCGCTGGTTGAGGGGTCGCAAATACATAACTTGGTAATATGAAAATACTGATAGTTAAACTTGGGGCGATCGGGGATGTTTTGCGGACGACCTCGCTTTTGCCGGGGCTGCAAGCGAAATACGCTCCGGTCGAGATCGACTGGCTGACCTCGCGCTCGGGCCAGGAGATCTTGCTCCATAACCGGGCTATTCGTAAAGTATTTACCTGGGAAGAGAAAGAGCCGCTGGGGAGCTACAACCTGGTCATCGGCCTGGAAGACGATATCGAGGCATGCCGGCTGGTCAGTGATCTAAGGTCGAGCCAAAAAGTCGGGGCTTACTACGAGGGGGGACAGATCACCTATACCCCGTCAACCTGGTTTGACATGTCGATCATATCTCGCTTTGGTCTGGACCAGGCTAATAAAATAAAAAAGCAGAACACGAAGACCTACCAGCAGCATATGGCGGAACTGCTGGGGATCAAGGTCTCCCCCTATCTTTTCCAATTGACGCCGGAGGAGATCGAATATGGGCGGGACGTGGTACGGGGGATGGGGTACGGGGCAAAAGAAAAGATCGTTGGGATAAATACCGGGGCCGGCAAGCGCTGGCAGCAGAAGAGCTGGGGGGTTGAACAGACGATAGAATTGGTCAAGCGGGTGAAGAATGAATTAGGCTTTGCTTCCTTGATCCTTGGCGGGAAAGATGAGCGGGAGAGAAATAAGACCATCTCCCGGGAGACCGGGATGCCGGAAGCGGGGGCCCATTCCCTCCGCCAGTTTGCTTCGATCATCAACCGGTGCCGGGTGGTCGTCTCCAGCGACAGTTTGGCGATGCATTTCGCCCTGGCCTTGAAAAAAAGGGTCGTCGTCTTCTTTGGCCCGACCTCGGCGGCAGAAATTGAACTATACGGCCTGGGCTCAAAGGTTGTTCCTGACCTGGATTGTTTGGTTTGCTACAAGAAGAGCTGCGATCTCCACCATAACTGCATGAATAGCCTCTCGGCCGAGAAGATGTTCGCGGCGCTGAAAAAAGAGCTGGCTTAGAGCGTCCGGCTGATCCCGACTCGACTGTTTATAGCACTCGTCGGTTGGACCTGTCCTGATAATAATCAGCCAATGGCCCGATCTCTTTAAACTCCAGGCCGTCATCTTTCAGCGATAGTACCGGAAAAAGCATTGTCAGGCTGGTTAATATGGCCGAGACTTTAACTTTGAGCGAGGTTTTAGTGAAAGCCTGGATGATATTGATGTCATATAAGTGATAGAAAGCGAGCAGGTCTTTAAGCGACATTTTTCTTAATTCATCATCCGGAATATGCCAGAACCGCCAGTCATTTTCTTTCAGGACAGCCATCGTTCGCTTGGCTCTGGGTCCCTCACCCAGGATCAGGATATTAAAGCTTAGCCGGAGGCGGTCCATTTTTTCGTCCGCCTTCGTCAGCGCCCCCTGGCCGCCAAGCAGCTCGGCGATCGCCTCGACCACTTCGGCCGTGCCGATCTCTGTGGTGCACAGGTCGTATGGGCAGGCCGGTGGATTGCAGGGATAGGGGCAGCGGGAGACGGCTTTGATTATTTTATGCCGGTTTGCCCAGGGGGCCCAGCGCCCCGGTTTCTGGAATTTTGAGGTATAAAGAATGACCGAAGGGACCTGGAGGGCTGCGGCCAGATGAGCTGGTCCGGTATTATTAGCGACATAGAGCTGCATCTGGCTTAGCAAGCCGATCAGGTTTTCCAGTGACAGATCGCCCAAGATGATCGCCTGACCGGCGGTCCGGGCGGCGATCGCTTCGAGCAGCGCTTTTTCCTGCGGCCCGCCCAAGACAATGACTTTGGTCTGATATTTTACGGCCACGATATTGATCAAGTCAATGAACCTCTCGATCGCCCACGGTTTATCACTGCCGCTGGTCCCGATGTTAAAAGCGATCAGGGGTTTGCCCTTTAAGCCGTGCGCGGCAATTAGCCTTTGCCCTTCGAGTACGGCGGCCGGGGTGGGGATGACCTTTAATCTGGCCCCGGGCTGGAGCGTGATCCCCAGCGGCGCCAGTAATTCGAAATGATGCTCCACCTCGTGGATCGCCCAGCTGTTGAAGCGCTGGAGCACCGGATAATTATAAAGCCAGCGGTAGAGCAGTCGGCCCTTGTCGCCGATCCGGTAGCGGATGCCGGCGAGAAAAATGATCAGGGCATAGGCGAACTCCCCGCCGAAATTTATCGCCAGGTCGAATTGTTGTTCCTTGATCGTTGCGATCCAGCGCCGATATTGACCCAGGCCGATCGGCCGGCGCTGGCGGATCAAAGGATAGAGGTCGTCCTCGATGATCTCGTCGATGTCCGGGTTGCCCGCGATGACCGGACGGTTGTAGCGGCGCCCCCAGACGGTGATCCTGGCTTGCGGGAATTTCTCCCGGAGGGCGGCGATCGCGGGGGTGGCGGTCACCATATCGCCGATCGCGTCGGGGCGGATCAATAATATTCTTTTGATCGAGGCGAGATCTAAGCCCGGCACTTTTTTATCTTGTCTTCCAGTATTTGATCGATGCGGTCGATCGCCTCATTGCGTTCTTTGTTGCTAAGATCGATATTATTTTTAAGTCGCGCCACTCGTTTATAACTGGTCCCTTTAACGCGGACCTGGTCTTCGAAATCCCAGAGCTGGATGTTGGTTTTAGCCAGGAGGTCGACCAATGAGCCGAGCTCCTTGATCTTAGGCAAGTCGAGTTTGGATGGGGGATTATTATAAAGCTTGACCTTCGGCTCCTTGATAACGACTTGGCCCCGCACGGCCTGTTTCAAGAAAGTCTCAACTTCAGCCGTATAATTGCCGATCTGTTCGTTAATCAAGTGGATAGCTTTCTCGACCTTCCGCGACCGGGTCATCTGCTCCAGATGGTGCAGACGGATCCTTTTGATAATGAGCTTATCAATTATACTGCCGAGTGTTTCTGCCATAGATCAATTATACCTTAGTTGGGCTTTTTACCTAGCATATATTTGGCCAGTTCGGGGGCGACCTTGACGTCGGATTGAAGGTGGGTGGCTAGGGCCCCATTTAGGTAGCCGCTAGTTAGACCGTGTTTTTTCAAATACAGATAGAGGGTGGAATCATCCGGCCCATAACATAGATATTCCTTCATTGGGAACAGACGGAAATTGAGCGGCGAAGCAAGGTGTTCCCCGCTGACCGCGAAGATCCCCCCGGCGACATTGGCCATAAAAGGGGAACTAACGCTATAGTTTTTTCCGTTCCGGCCGACTAAGTTCCGTGGAGGCAGAAAGACATATATCTCCGGGTTGCAGTTATTTTTCCGGTAACGCATGCCAAGCATTCCGACGCCAGGTAAATTCTCGACCGCCTCGGCTAGATAGTCAAAGCTCATCCGGTCGAAGAGAATGTCGGGGTCGATCGACCAGATGGTCCGTGGCAGGGCTTGCGGATCAAGATTATCAGCTAGAAAATCATTGGCGGCTCTGGCTTTGCCGATATTGGCGGGCAACAGCTGGAGGAGGATGTTCGGTTGGCGGATATTCTTCAGATATTCCACGATTTTCTGGTCCGAACAATTGTCTATTACCACTACCTGGAGATCGTCCCGGCCGGCAATGATCGGCAGGAAGCGTTCAAAAAAAAGATAGAAGGCCGATTCGAGGTTGGGGGGCGCTTTGTAAAGAAGGCGGCCATTAGCGGTCACCGACTGGTTGACATAGGTGACGATAATGACCAGATGGCGGCCGCGCAGGTCGAGTTTACCCATGGGCTAATTCTAACCCAAGTTGGGCGCTGATCCGGCCGAGCGCCCCGGGCTCGCCCAGCCGTTCCCGGCCGGTCCGGCCCATTTGCTCCAGACAGGGCGGGTTGTTCAGGAGTTGCCAGATGGCGGCGGCAATATAGCGGGGGTCCCGGCTCTTGACCAGGCAGAGGGCTTCGCCAAGGAGCTGCTTCTGGGCCGTGGCAAATTTCCGGTCGTACTGCGAACCACGGCCATAGAACGAGACGACCGGCAGTCCGCAACCGGCCGCTTGCTCATTGCCGGTACCGGAGAGACCGAGGACCAGGTCGGCGGAGGCGAGGAGTTGGGAGAATTCCTGTTTCTCCATATATCCCGGGACATCGGGCAGTTTGGTCGCGATCGTAAAATGGAACATCGTGTCCGGGTCTTTCAAGGTGATCAATTCAGCTATGACCGCCTCAAAATCTTCCAGGTTCAACTTGGCATCAGCGCGGGTACCGGGCAAGAGGGCGATGGTTGTGGTGATAGCTTCACCCCTATCCCCCGTCCCCTTCCCCCTTATTAAGGGGGAAGGGGAGTGAGGGGTTAGGGGTAGAGCAATACAGTCCATCAGTGGGTTCCCGAGATACTCCGCCTTGAGCCCTTGTTTGTTCAGGTTGTCGGCGGTCAACTGGTCGCGAACGAAGATCCGTTTAGCGTATTTCTTTAACAGCCATTTTTCCCAGGGAGTATAGGTGTAACCGAACCAGCGGTAATAGTCTGATTTATTGACGCCGACAAAGATGAGCGGAGCGCGCACGGCCAGGGCGGCGATGATCGGAACAATGTCGCCGATGGCGACGACCAGGTCGAATTGCCCGCGTAAGCTTTTCAGCAGGCGCAAGTTGCCGTGAGTTGCTCCCAATAGGCCGGACGAGAGATCACGCAGGAGGAACCAGAAGTTGCGCAGGGAAAATCCGCCGCTGGGGAGAGCCTGGCGCCGGCCGATCACCTCGACCGGGAGTCCGGCGAAAGCGCTGCCGGTGCCGACCAAGGGGAGGGCCGTCAGGCCTGCTTTTCCTTTAAGCCGCCGGATCAACTCCGCGGCGACGAGATCTTCGCCGTGGCCGTTAGTGAGAAACAGTATTTTCTTCATATTTAGCCTTGATCTCTCCCTTAAGCGTCAGGAAGAGGATGTCCCGGAATGCGGCCGACCTTGGCCGGTCGAACAAAACAAAGCAGGGAATGGCCAGCAGCATAGCCAGGACCAATAACCAGCGATAGAGCTGGTAAGCCAGCCAACCATAATGCTTGCGGGCAAAGTAGAGCCCGCCGCGCCAACCTTCGACCAGCAGGAGCGGATTGAATTTTTTGATCGTATAACCGCCGTAGTGGATAATCTCGACCTGGGGAAGAAAATAGATCGGCCAGCCGGCTTGCCTGATGCGGAGGCACCAGTCGAGATCGTCATTGGCAAAGAAAAAGTTCTCATCGAGCCCGCCGACCCGGTCGACCACTTCTTTTCTGACCACGAGCGCGGCGCCAACGGCGAAGTCAACCTGGACCGGTTCCTTGGCCAGCCAGAAGCGGCGGCTGAAGGCCCCTCCCTGGCGCTGGACGGTCCCGTCGATATTGAGCAGCTTGGGCGCGGCCGCGCCGGCTGATGGGTGAGTGTCGAGGAAATCGACCAGCTGTTCGATCGCATTGTTTTTGGTGATCGTGTCGGCGTTGAGGAGCATCACATAACGGCCAGTGGCGAGTTTAAGTCCCTGGTTGTTGGCTCGTGAGAAACCGAAGTTGCCCCGGTTGGCTATTACCTTGACCGCGGGGAACTTATTGCGGACGAAAGCGAGCGACTCGTCGGTTGAGCTGTTATCGACCAGGATCACTTCAAAACTAAGCCGGTGGAAACTCTGGTGGAGCGAGGCCAGGCAGTCGGGGAGGTAGCGCAGGTTGTTCCGGCAGACAATGATGACGGAAAGGCCGATCATTTCGGGCGGGCGATCCGGCCGATCTTGTAGAATGTTAAGGCGAAGAGGTGTTCGATATACTGGCGGGTCTCGCGCCAGCCCATCTTGCTCTCGCCGGCCGCCCGCTCGGAGAAGACGATCGGATATTCGGCCACTTTCCCCTGGTGGTTCCCCTTGACCATCAGTTCCAGCCCGACCTTGCAGCCGATCGGGTCGAGCGTTATCCCTTCCAATATCTTTTTATCGAACATGAAAAACCCGGAGGTGAGGTCGGTCACCGGGGTGAGGAAGCGGCCGAGCATCCGCGCCCCCCAGGAGAAGAATTTGCGGTACCAGATCCACTTGGAGGTGCCGCCGCCCTGGACGTGGCGGCTGCCGATGACCAGTAGCGCTTGACCGCTCTTGATCAGTTTATACATCTCGGGGAGCGCTTCCGGCGGGTGGCTCAAGTCGCCGTCCATCACGCAGGCGATAGGGGCGTCGGCCAGACGGATCCCGTCGAGGATAGCCGGGCCGGGGCCGGCCCGTTTGGTCCGGACATAGACGCGGACCGGGAATTTTTTACCTAGATCAGTGGCCAGCTGGGCGGTGCCGTCGGGAGAAGAGTCGTCGACCACGATGATCTCGCCATTGATCCCGTGACTTTTGAGGGACTCAGTGATCCGGATGACCATCAGCTCGATATTCTTGGCTTCATTATAGGTCGGGATGGTTATAGATAGGTCCGGTTTGTTCATGGGGTAATTATATCATTTTCATCCCCTTGAATCCCACGCTCTCTCCCCTCATCGGCAAACTAGTTGCTGCCCTCATCCGATACGCCAAAGATTCGCACCTTCTCCCAAAGGGAGAAGGTGTAAGGCGAAATACCCTCTCCCTCTGGGAGAGGGGGGACACTTTGCGTCAGCGGGTGAGGGGAGTTAAATGACTACAGCCAGCTCCCCCTTTTCTTTAAATATCCGGCCATACTTTTTGATCTTTTTCAGTTCACCTACGGCTGTGAAGAGATAACCTTTCTTTCGGGCCAGGAAAACTTTCACTTCCGCTTCGGTGGAGAGGAATTGGACCGGTTTAACGTTATAGAAAACTACGCTGGGGCGGTTGCCGGTCTCGTAAGCCGCGATTGTTTCGTCCGGTTGGATGACTTTTGCTACCTCGCGACCGAGATATTTGGTCCCTTTATATTCTTCAGCCAGCGGCAAGGCCCAGAAGATCAGGATCAACGCGACCACGGCGGCCATAACAGGCAGGGAGTAGAAAGAAAGTTCATAACGTTTGATCAGAAATAAGATGAGGGCGCAGAAACTGCCGAGAAAGAGGGCCGCCCCTAAAGCAGCCAGGATCGGGAGGAACGCCTGATACTCCATTTGGTAGTTGCTCGTGCCGGCTATGACGAAACCGAGTACAATCAGGATAGATACGACTAATAACGAAATTACAGAGAACAGCATGGCGGAATGGAAACCGCGAAGTTCATTCGCAGGTTTCCATTCTTTCTCAGGTTTCCAATCATCAATAAAGTCAGCCCAGAGCTTCGCGACCATAATGGCGAAAAACGGGAAAAGGGGGAGGAGGTAACTGGGGAGCTTGGTCTTGGCGACCGAAAAGACGAGAAAGGTCGGGATGATGTAAGCCAGGGCCAATAGTTCCGGGTCGTTCCGCCAATTTTTAGCCGAACGCCAGAGGGCGAGTGGGAGGAACTGGGAGTAGGGGGCGAAACCGAGCAGGATCGAGATGAAGTAATAGTAGGGCGGGCCGGTGTGGCCGGCGACGACATTGCCGAAACGGGCGAGGAAGAGGAAACCGAGCGCAAAATCGAGAAAGACCTGGCCATGCAAATAGTATTCCGCGGCGTACCAGGGGAGGCCGATGGCGAGGACGATCAGCAGGCCGGGAATTAAGCGGAGCTCCAGGATCTTTTTCGTTTCCCGCTTGAAGAGGAGGAACAGAAAGATTGCGCAGCCGGGGAGGGCGATGCCGATCAACCCCTTGATGAGAATAGCCAAAGCCATCGGCAGGTACATGGCCAGGTAATAACGGCGATCATTGGTCGTATAACCGGAATAGAACCAAAGTAAGGACAAGGACAAGAACAAGGTGAGGACGATATCGAGCTCGGCGATCCGTGATTGGACCAGGAACTGGAAAGCGGTCATGACGATCAGCCCGGCCAGGAGGCCGACCCGTTCGTTGTAGAATTTTTTGCCGAGAAGATATGTCGTGAGCACGGTCAGCACCCCGGCCAGGGCGGCGGGGAGACGCATCGCCCATTCGTTAAAGCCGATCAGCCAGGAGATCAATGCCACGGCCCAGTAATAGAGTGGCGGCTTGTCGAAGATGACCTGGGCGTTGTAATGGAGCGTTAGCCAGTTGCCCATCTGGACCATATTCTTGACAAATTCGCCATAGGTCGTCTCCGCGGCGTCATAAAGCGAGAAAGAACCCAGTTTAAGAAAATAAAGTACGGCGGATAGAGCGAGGAGGGTGAGCACGGCTTTACCCCTATCCCCCGTCCCCTTCCCCCTTATTAAGGGGGAAGGGGAGTGAGGGGTTAGGGGTGTTTGGTGCGTTGGCAGCCGGTTGATCTTCATTTCCCCTCCAGCATCCGGTTGACCTCGTGCGTGTTGAGGAAGATCGCCCACTGTTCGGGGTGGGCCTGGATAAAGGCTTCGTAGAATTGGCCAACCTGGCGCTTGACCTCGTCGCGGTTGTCGCGATAGATGTGGAGCGGTTCGCCGATATGGAGGACGATTTTATCCCCTTCACGCTTTGAGTAAGCCGGCAGAACGGCCGCTCCGGAGCGCTCGGCTAGCGTCAGCCAGCCGGTTGCTACTGGGACCGGCCGGCCGAGGAAAGTGATCATTTCGTTCCTCCCCTCCAACGCGCCGGTATCGATCAACAGCGCCACGATCTCATTCCTCCCCAGCGCCTTCATCGATTCACGGTACATGTCGACTTCCAGGACATTGATCAACTTCCCCCCCTTGTAGCCGCGGCTCTGGTTGAGCAGGGCAAAGAGGGGATCGTCGGTCGCCTTCAGGACAGAGTTGAACCGGTAACCGAGAGAAGAGAGGAGGGGCGGGGTCAGCTCGTAATTTCCGGTATGCATCAGGAGGAAGAGTACCCCCTGGCGCTTGGCCAGCGCCAGATCGAGATTGGCGCGGCCCTCGATCCGGCAAAGACGTTCGAAATGAACTGTTCCGAAGAACGGGACGGAGAGGAGTTCGAAAATAGCCAGGCCGACATTGCGCAAGAGCCGGTCGGCGAGTTGTTCCCCGTCAAGTTTGGGGAAGACACGCTTTATATTCTTGGCCGTTGTCCCACGCAGTGGGGTAAAACGGGCGATCCAAAACGTTAGCTCGCCGGCCAGATGGGTCAAATAGAGGGCGGCCGAAGTTGGCAGCTTAAAGACGAAGCTGAACAGGAAGCGCAATATTTTAAGTGCTGCTATCATCCCGTTTTTTGAAATTGAAGTTCATAGAGCCGCTGGTATAATCCGCCGAGCGCCATTAATTGCCGGTGCGGGCCGATCTCCACGATCCGGCCGCCGTCCAGGACGACGACCCGGTCGGCTTTTTCCACGGTATAGAGGCGATGGGCGATGATAAAGGTGGTCCGTCCCTTCATCAGCTTGTCCAGCGCCTCACGGATCAGCAGTTCGGTCTCGGCATCGAGTGCCGAGGTCGCTTCGTCGAGGATGAGTATTCGCGGGTCGCGGAGGATCGCCCGGGCGATGGCGATCCTCTGTCTCTCCCCGCCGGAGAGTTTGGCCCCCCGTTCGCCGACTTCTGTTTTATAACCGTTCGGCAGTTCGGAGATGAAGTGGTGGGCATTGGCCTGCCGGGCCGCGGCGATCACTTCCTCTTCCGTCGCCTCCGGTTGGCCGTATTTAATGTTGTCCATGATCGTTCCGCCAAACAGGGCGATCTCCTGCGGGACCACGGCGATCTGGCGGCGGAGCGAGTCGAGGGTAACGTCGCGCAGGTCGTGGCCGTCGACTTGGATCTGGCCGGCCGTCGGGTCATAGAACCGGGGGAGGAGGTTGACCAGGGTGCTTTTACCGGAACCGGTCCGTCCGACCAGGGCGAGCGATTCTCCCGCCGCGACCGTCAGGTTAATATCTTTTAAGACCGGTTCCTGGTCGTAAGCGAAGGAGACCGTCCGGAAATCGACCAGACCGGCTGACTTGGGGAGGGCCCGGGCCTGGGCCGAGTCGGCCACGGTCGGCTTGGTATCAATAATCTCAAAGATCCGTTTGACCGAGGCCATTCCCTGCTGGATCTGGCTAAAAGCTTTGCTCAAGGTGTTCCCGGGGTCGGTCATGATGCCGAGAGCGGTGGCAAAAGAGATGAGCTGCGGCAGGGTGAGGTGTCCGTTGATAATTTCCAGCCCGCCGTACCAGACGATCCCGACGGTGGCAGTCGCCTGCAGGAGGGCGACGACCGGGCTCTGGGTAGAGAGGATCTGCACCGCTCGCATGGCGATATCGAACCCTTTATTGTTCTCCTGGCGGAACTTGGCACTCTCCGCTTTTTCCATGGTGAAAGATTTGACGACCCTGATCTGGGAGACCGTCTCCTGGACGTGGGCGGTGATGTCGGCGGTTTTCTGCTGGGCCCGTTCGCTGATCGAACGGAGTTCCCCGGCGAACATCTGGATCACTTTGACGATCAGCGGCAGGGAGATCAAGGTCAGCAGGGAGAGCCGCCAGTTCAGCCAGAAAATATAACCGAGGAGGCCGATCAGTAGGATCGTTTGCGGGATGATCGCCGTGAAACTGGTCAGGATCGTGGTCTGGAGGAGGGCGATGTCGTTCATCATCCGGGAGGTCAGTTCTCCGGTGTGCCACTGGCCGTAGAAATCAAGGGAGAGGGTTTGCATATGTTCGTAGAGCTTGACCCGGAGATCGACGATCACCCGGTTGGCGACCCGGTAGGAGAGGTATTCCTGGCCGTAAGTGAAGATCCCCTTGAGGAGATAGAGCAAGATGATGCCGAGGGCGGTCAGGTTGAGCAGGTTGATATCCTTATCGCCGATCGCCTTGAAAGCGTTGCCGGCGAGCGGGGCGATCAGCAGGGTGGCCAGGGTGACGATCACGGTGCAGCACCAGGCGGCGAGGATGACCGTCCGGTAAGGTTTCAGGAATTGGCTAAGACGTTTAAATTCCCGCACAAATTTCCTCCACGATCCGTTTGGCGGCGCCGGCGGGGCCGAGCGAAGAGACTAACTCACGGGACATCTTAGCCCGGCGGCCGTGATCTTTCAAGAGCGAGACGGCGGACAGCGCCACGCCGAGCGGCTCGACCAGCCCGCGGATCTCGGGGACGATCTCCCGGCCGGCTTTCTGGTTCGGCAGGGCGAAGAACTTGGTCCGGCGGTCGACCGTCCTGGCCAGCCACTTTTTAAAGGCTCGCCCCATAACCGGCAGTTTGCCGAGAAGGTCAGCCAGCCCTTCGAGCGGGATCGCTTCCGGGTTGTTGAGGGGGAAGAGAACGATCATCGGCAAACCGCGGGCAGCCAGGAGGGCGGTATTCGTTCCAGGAATGGTGATGACCAACTCCGAATTGCCGATATCTTCATAGTTAACGAGCTTCGCTCCGGGTATGGGATGGGCTTTGACGAACGGCGAACTGACCAGCTGGAACCTGGCTCCCGGGTAGTGCCGCTTGATCAGCGGCATGATCTCGCGGTAGAGCGGGGTCATGTAATCGATCTCCCATTGGCGGCTCCCCGGCATGAAGGTGATGACATCCCGGGCCGGCTGCCACTTGGGGAGGTCGGTGACCGAGTCAACCATCAGGTTGCCGACCAATCGGAGCTGTCCCTTTTTGGCTTTGGGCTTGAACTTGTCGTAGGCTCCCTGGTCCGGGACGAAAAACTTCCGGTAGAAGTTCTTCCAGCCGAGATGCTCGCCGAGGTAAGCGTAGGCCGGATATTTGGTCTTTTTAGCGACGACCATGGCGTGGGCGAGGTCACCGCCGAGGTAGAGGACGACCCCTTTCCCGGCCAGCTCCAGCTGGACCGGCTTTTTGTTCAGCAAGGCCCAATTCTTATATTCAGCGGCAGTCACCACCCGGTCGATCCCTTTTAATCCTTTGACGAACTCCAGTTCGCGGCCGCTGGTGTACTGGCAAGGGGTCAGGACCAGGATAACGTGCTTGTTCTTATCGCGGCTAAGTTCGGCCGCGACCGGTTTGACCAGGGCGGAAAGCTCGCCGGGGCTATTGGCTACGAGGATAACATCAGATTTGGTCATGAATAACTGAATTATAGCACGAAATAACTTTGAGTCTGAAGGCCTAGCGGCAGCAGGCAGTTAAGTAATATTCAGCATCCTGTCTATCTCTTCCGGCGAGACGTTGGTGACCACAAAAAGCAGTTTTCCGAGTCCTTCATTTTTGATCTCTTCGCGATTACGCCAGACCCAGGCGCCGAAATTGAGGTAATAACGGCTTTTTCCCATGTAATCCATAAGCTCGATAAAAGAAGAAACCTTAAGTCGCGTCCTTTCCGCGGACTCTGTTTTAAGGAGGATTTGAACTTCCGGATTGCCGATAGATTCAAACATTCCGGCCAACCTTTCTCTGCCGTACTGTTCAAAGACAAATTTTATTTTTTCGTAATTGGCGATCAGAGCGTTTTTGAGCCAGTCGGGGTAATCGTCGCGGTGGGGAATGTCTATTGTTTTTGTTAATGAACTTGTATCGTACATGCGCATACCAGGATCCGGATCAAATTCACGTTCTTCTTGGGTTGTATAGGCATGATAAAGTTTCACCCCCATATCTTCCAGCCGGGCGATCCGCCGCTCCCTTTCTTCTTGAGAAAGCTGACCATTTTCTTCAGTCTTTACTACCGTCGGCGCCTGACCAGCCAATCTAGCCTCATACTCCTCCGAATAAGATCTTCCCCACAAAGTCGGGCCGATATTTCTGGCCCGGAATTCTTCGGCTGAAAGCGGCGGCTGGGGAGCGGCTACTTCTTTTGTAGGCGCTTGAACGCCCAATATAGCATCAGAATTTCCTGAATAAGATCGTTCCCATAAAGAAGGGCCGAAGTATTGCGCCCAGAAGTCCGGACCTGAATTCGGGCGAAAACTTGACGGAGCCGGCTGGGGAGCGGGTTTTTCAAGTGTGGCTCCCGGTATTTCAATTTGCGGTATAATCTCATCCGCGATTTTTTTGGGATATCTAAAAAGGAAAGAGAGAAAATGATTATATGTTATTTTTGCCCTTGCTTCTTCCCGTTCTATATCTATTCTGTTTCCAAACGAAGATCGAATAGGGTAAGGTTTTGCCGCCTCCGCTTCGGTTGGGAGATCCTCGACAAGACGAATGGCGAAGACGCGGTCGCGAACATCAGGGAATTCTCTGCCGCTGAAGGCACGGCCCAAGCGACGGAGAACATAAATGCTGCCGCTGCTATCTCGGCTGCTGCCGCCACTATCTCGGCCTTCCGTTTTAGTCCAGGTAGCATTATTTCCCGTCAATTGATCTTTAGCCTGTAACCATTCCGCTTCGGTTTGAACCCGAAACTTTCTGCCGGTCAGCTCGCTTAACCGTTTAGCTAATTCTTCGGCATCTATTAAACTTACATAAGTGACTGTTTTTTCCTCATTGGCTGGGTCGGAGAGGAAATCCTTCAGCTTATCGGCATTGTGTCCTTCGATTTTATAATCCTGCATCACCTGCTTGAATAATCCGACCGTAACCTCTGCCTTCATAATTCTATAATTCCCCATATCAATCATTTCGGGAAGTTCGATTTGTGATCGGCTTGCGGCAGGCGCGGACACCCCTGTGCCCATCAGGCTGATGTTTTCTTTGTCGCCTAAAATATAAAGCGTCTGATCCTGGGCCAGGAAAGCCGACAGCTCGAGGCCGGAGAAAATTTGTTCGATGGTTTCATTGTTTGCTCTTGTTTCGAGCGGGGGGAGCATTCCCATTAGTCTTACCCCGGCAGGTTTATCGAGACGGATATCTTTCAGTTCGATCCCTTGTTTTTGGAAAAGAGCGGTGAGGCAGGGGCCGAGCCGGTCTTTACCGACAGGGGAAGAAGTGATCTTGCTCACTTCCCGCAAAGCCGGCAGGGGCCTTTGAGGTAAGCGAATTATTGATTTATTGTTTACTGGTGTGATCATGTTCTAATTATTTATCTTTATCACCGATTGAAAACGACTCCATCCCATCCATTAATGCATCGATATGTTTTTCAGTCATATCATTGGTAATCGACTGCGCTATATAACGGGGCTTATCCAGCCCCGCGGCACCCATGGCGATTCCTTTGTTTCTATAAGATATTACGTCCATAACCTTTAATAAATGGGCAAATTTGTCATCTTCGCTAATCGCCAGCCGACCTATTATCTTGCCTATCAAGGCCGCGTTTTGGGGGGTGTCTATATTGTCTACAATTGCTCTGATCAACTGGTCGAAAGTTACTATAGAGCCGTCCGAATAGGAGACGTCATTTATCATCGTGATCAGCCCGGCCAAAAAAATTGCTTTTTTGTTGAGATCATTGGGATAAATATTCGCCTCATTCTCGCGGATCTTTCCGGCGATTTCGATGGGGCGAAGACCATCTTCCCAAACCGCTTTTCTTACCATCTCGTTTATTTCAATTGCCAGTGCGTCCTGGTCTTGGGGCGATTGTTCTGCCGGTCGTTCGTTTCCGTCCATTCGTTTTAATAATTCGAGACGAATCGGTTCGAATTCCAGAGGCAGTGCTTCAACGATCTGGCGTAAGTTCAAATCTTTAACGTACCAGCTGATCGACCAGCCGCCCCTGGACAGATCGCGCGTATCCTCCCAGCTGAAGGAAATTATATTTTTAAGTTCACGCCCCAGAGCAGCCCCGCGTTCAACGTCTGAAAAATATACTATATCATTGGTGGCCAGTTTGGCCGTTAAAGAAATTTCGTCTGAAGAAGCTCCGGGTGAAGGGCCGGCGTTGCTTAATGGGCCGGGTTCAAACCAAGCTTGAACATTATTAATACGAAGAGTGAAATTAGACGGGTGGGAGTCCAATATTTCAACGGTGTAAGGTCCGGCTAATAACTTTTCTTTGAGAACCGGTTCGGTAACTGCGGTGGGAGCTTCGGGGATAAGCTGACTTTCGGGGATACGCTGACCTCTCATTTGTCCTTGCATATCTCGTACAGCTATATCAAACCTATCAAAAGTGCGCGGCCGGGGGGTGGGGGCCGCTACTTCTTTTAACAGATCAATATTCCCTTTGTCGCCTAAAATATATAGCTGTTTCCAATCCTGCGTTAGGAACCCTGACAGCTCCAGATGGGAGAAAATACTCTCGCCAGTTGCGTTGCCCACCGCTCGCTCTTCCAGCGAGGGGTGCATGCCCAAGAACCTGATCTTAGCGATATTATCGAGATGGATGTTTTTAAGCCAAACCCCTTGCTCTTTGAAAAGGGTGGTGAGGCAAGGGCCAAGCCGGTCTTTGCCGATGGCAAAGGAGCCAATTTCGACCACTCCCCGCAAAGCCGGCAGGGGTCTTTGAGGCAATCGAATTATTGGTATTAAAGCTACTGGTGTGACCATTAAACTTTTTCCCTTTGACTATTTTCCTCTGGTCCGGGTTTTGTCCCCGCGAAAAGAGCGTATTGAAATTGATCTTCATCGTAATGTTCAAGCGGCAATTCCGGCCGGCTCCAATCCGGCACAATGTCGGAAAAATGGCGGTCGTAAAATTCTATGGTTTTATTTACGACGACCCGGCGCGGTTCCATGGCAATCGCCCGCTCCAGTGAAGTTAAGGTTATTAAATAAGCTAAAACCGATTGCGGCTCGCTGACGGCCAATAAGCGCGCTATGAGCGCGTTGGCCGCCGCCGCGCGGAGCATGAGGGAATCGATCATGGCTTGGCCTTGAGCGGTGTCCGCCGGCAAAAGATCGTGCTGATGTTCGCATTCGTTCTCGAGACGGCTTAAAACAAGGGCGTCATACATTTCTCCCGCACCGAAGACATTCTGCCTTAAACTGTCGATCCCATAAACATCAATATAGCTGGCGTAATAAGCGTGCAATTCGGTGATCAGCCTCGTTTCGAGGGTCAGTGGCTCTTTATGGATCGCGCGATAAGAAAAATGGGCCCGTTCATGCCTGATCGCCAGGAGCGCCTCTTTATCCCCGGCTTTCGCCTTTGAGAGGGCTGAATCCGGAACAATAGGAATTCCCGACATTGTAAACGCCTGCACGGAGGAACTGCCGGCGATTACCTGCGCGATCAGCAGAAAGGGCAGATCGGGTAGCGAGATGATCCCGAAATCGGGATCATAATTTTGAAACAGCCGGCGGGGATCATGGCCTAATACGGATAATGTCTCCGCTGCTTCTTTGAACAGTGAACTCTTTTTAGTATGGTCCAAAAACGTTTGGTTGGCTTTTTGTAACAGTTCTTCTCCCGAGGCGGCCTGATTGCCGGGTTCCGATAACAAGAGCATCTTTTTAAGACGGTCGTTCAATTGCCGGCTAACTTCTTCGGCTGCCTTATTGCCCGGGGCCAGAGGGGCCAATAATCTGTCCCTGACGTTGATGAGCGTTTTGGGCTTTGACGCGGACGGGATTGTCTGGCTTCTGATGCTATCGATTATTTGATTTGATAAAAGAACCATGTTTAATCAACCTCTGTTGACGTTCCGACCTGGTATAAAGGCCGTTCATTACATCGGCATTTAGAGTGATCGTAATTTGTCCTCATTTTAAAGAATAATATAATCTCATGCCTTCATTTATCTCATTGCGATTTCTTCCATTGAGAACCGCGTGTTCGATTGCTTGATCCTGATGCCATAATTGACCGGCCAAAGCCGCACTTAAGGCTATCCCTATATGTCTAGCCGACCACGATCTTGTTACATCGTTAAAATGCTCCAAACGCGTTGTTATGTCCCCGCTTGCGTCGCCAATTATATATCCGATTAATGCTGCAAGTCTTTCTGTTGCAAGTCTTTCTTCGATTATTCCTTTGGCTATTGTCTTTTCAAACAAAGAAATCATTGTTACTATTGGTTTGGTACGACTATCTGCCACCTCACCGATGATTTTTGAGTAAAAACGCCCTGTCGCAAGTAAGTCGCCGATAAGAATGCCTCTCCCCATTTCACAAACTCGTTTAAATATTGCCCCCGTAGACATTCTTCTGTTTTTAAGCGCTTCTTTAACGAAGGCCTGGATACCCGCGGGAGAGTAAGGGGAAATTAAATTGTCTGTTTTTGGCCCGGGCCCAGGTTCAGAGGCTCCGGCTTTGTTTTCTTCTTTAATCTTTTTTGGGGGTTCTATTTTAGGCCGGCTTGCGGTGGTAGTTGGAGTGGGGGTGGCAATCCCCGCGGCCAGCAGATTAATATTCCCTTTGTCGCCTAAAATATAAAGCGTCTGATCTTGGGCCAGAAAAACCGACAGCTCGAGACTGGAGAAAATTTGTTCGATGGTTTCATTGGCCGCTCTTGTTTCGAGCGGGGGTTGCATTCCCATTAGTCTTATCATGGCGGCTTTATCGAGAAGGATATCTTTAAGTTCGATCCCTTGTTTTTTGAAAAGAGCGGTGAGGCAGGGGCCGAGCCGGTCTTTACCGATGGTGAACGAGGCGATCTCGACCACATTCCGCAAAGTCGGCAAGGCTCTTTGAGGCAATCGAATTATTGGTCGATCGCTTACGGCAGTTACCATGTGTGCTATGTTCCTTGGCATTCTTTAAAGAATGCCTGGGCAAATATAGTAAATTGTGCTTGAAGTTGAGGGTGTTTTTCCAGGCTGATTTGAGATGGTGAACAACTTAATCCTGAAGAGGCAAAAAATGAGATAAAATATTTAACTATGTTGATGATCGCGTCTTCTTGCTGCACCATACAAATTACTTGATCAAATGAAGACAGTGTCTTTAAATAATCCAAACATAGAACAGGATCCCCGGCAATTAACTTGACCAGAAGGGTATTAGCGGTTGCCGCGCGGACAGAAAGAGCGGCTTTTTGGCTGGCATCGACCGGCCCAGAAAAATCTTGCGTATAATCACATCCATGTAATAAACGCCTTAAAATGGTATTATCGTATCCTGTCCCCTGCCCAAAAGTATTTGCCTTGAAGCTATCGAGGCCATAGACATCAAGATAAGCGGCATAATCGGCGTACAGCTCACCAACGAGTCTGATCTCGCCGAGCATCAATTCCTGATGAATGGACCGGAAATCGAAATGACGCCTTTCATGCTGGATAACTAATTGTGCTTCTTTGTCGTTTTCCCGCGCCCTGGTCAGTAATGAATCGGCAACGACTGGCACCCCTCCCATATTAAAGCCAAAGGCATCCGGTTGTCCGATGGCGCTGACTAAGTGAACAAAGACAAGGTCTGGTAGGGTTACAACTTGATACTCCGCATCAAAGGTTTGAAATAGGCGCCGACAATCATGGCCAAGGAGTGTCAATAAATCACCCAATGGGCCCAATCCCTTTTGCAGCAATCTTTGGAAAACCTGGTTGGCTCTATTTAATGTTTCTTCGGGGTCCATTTCCCCCGGGCCGGCTGCCGTCATTTTTACCAGCCGCGAATTCAGTTCTGAACTGATAGTTCGCGCTTCATCGGAATATTGTGTGCTTCCCAATAAAGGTGTCAGGATGCCGTCTCTTACTTTGATCAGACTTTTAGGCTTTGTTGCCTTGGGTATGGTTGCAGTTCGCAAACCACCCAAAACTCTTTCTATCATGTTTGTCCCTCTCGATTAAAACTTATCACCAACCACCTTTATTCTTTTTTTCAAATTGTTCGCGTCTGTAAGTGGCAACGTCCGCCGGATCTTCCCAGATAGATGACCAGGGCGGAGGATCAAATTCGCTGTATTCATCGGAACGACTTTCTTGCGGTTCGGTGGAAACGTTCGCCGTAGAAATTGGTCCTGGGCTTGGTTTTTGGCTTTCTTTTTTATCCTCTTTTAATAATTCCAGGTTCCCTTTGTCGCCTAAAATATAAAGCGTCTGATCCTGGGTCAGGAAAACCGACAGCTCGAGACTGGAGAAAATTTGTTCGATGGTTTCATTGTCCGCTCTTGTTTCGAGCGGGGGTAACATTCCCATTAGTCTTATCATGGCGGCTCTATCGAGACGGATATCTTTCGGCTCGATCCCTTGTTTTTTGAAAAGAGCGGTGAGGCAGGGGCCGAGCCGGTCTTTACCGACAGGGGAAGAAGTGATCTCGCTCACTTCCCGCAAAGCCGGCAGGGGCTTTTGAGGTAATCTGATTATTGATTTATTGGTTATCGCTGTTACCATATTCAATGCTATTTTATTATCTACCTTTTATTGGAAGGACGAGTAAATCTGGCCGCCTCTTTTAAGCGCTCTGCGCCCTTTTCCATGTCCATTGAGATATCCTCGACCAGAATAATCGAACAGTTAATGAAACGAGCTTCGGGACTGGCTACTCTCGGGTCCCGGTCTAACCGGCCCCCATCGTATTTCTCTGCGATAAGGTAGACCCCTCTGCTAACTTCTGTATCGGTCCAATTTGAATATAAGCGATTTTCAAATATTCTATGGCATCTTCCGCAGGCGCGATTCCATTCCGGCGTAGTCATGACTCTGAATTTTCTACCGGTTTGCTCGCTTAACCGTTTCGCAAATTCTCTAGCATCAAATAAACTTGCAACACTTAAAACATTCCCCTCTATCGAAGCAAGAGCATCCTTAAAACTATCGGCATAAGCTTTGTTGTAAAACTCTTTAAATTCGTATCCTTGCATAACCTGCTTGAATAAACCAACTGTAACTTCTCCCTCCATAATTCTAAGCTTATCCGAAACAGCGACCATCTCGGGGAGTTCTATTTGAGGTGGTTGCGTGGTGATTGAAACAGTCTCGGCACTCCCAGCGGCCATCAGTTTAATATTCCCTTTGTTGCCTAAAATATATAGCGTCTGATCCTGGGTCAGGAAAGCCGACAACTCAAGGCCGGAGAAAATTTGTTCGATGGCTTCATTGTCCGCTCTTGTTTCGAGCGGGGGTAGCATTCCCATTAGTCTTATCATGGCGGCTCTATCGAGACGGATATCTTTAAGCTCGACCCCTTGTTTTTTGAAAAGAGTAGTGAGGCAGGGGCCGAGCCGATCTTTACCAGCATCAAAAGAGGCGATCCCGACTACTTCCCGCAAAGCCGGCAGGGCTTTCTGTGGCAATCTGATTATTGATTTATTGGTGACTGGCGCGATCATTAATCAGGTATCCTTAAACTAATAGTGATGTTTTTCCCCTCTGAATTGATGGCGAAGTTGACACCTGCATCTTTGGCCATGTGTTCATAACGGCGCCAGATCTCAGGTGTATTTGCCCTTGCCGGCAGGGTGAAAATCAGATTGGTCCCGTCTGCCGATCTGGTCAGCGTTAGATTGATCTTGGGAAACTTAGGGGCTTCGGCCATCCCGAGCAGGAGATTAATGATCTCGGTTTTATATTCGGGGTCCAAATTAAAATCGTTCAGTAAAAGTCTGAACGAAGTTATTTGCGGGTTAGCGGGAGCCAAGAGCTCGGCGATTAATTTGTCAAACGTCACCATTGTCCCCAGCGGTTGTGACGATTCTAAAATGAAGGCGGATAGGTCTTGGATCAATAATCTGGCTTTATTCTGATCAATGCCCTCCAAGACAGGTGCGAGCGCTTCGGCCAGCGGCTTAGACGGCGGGGAAATTTCGACTACGATCTCTTTGTTCGCGATGATGCTGAAAACAAAAGTTGTGCCGGTTTCGCTTGTCCTGACTACGAGGGACCGGTTGGCCCCTTCGATATATTTCTTTCTGAACTGCGCCAATCTGGAATCTTCCTCGCGGTTGACAGTGTCCGCGTTGGCCGCCGAGATTTGCATATCGCCGTCCGGGCTGATCCTCCAGCGCAACATGATCGGTTTGTTCCGTTCTTCTCCGGTGAGTTTTTCCTGCCGGTCTTTAGCGGCATAGATCAGAGTGGAGAGGGCACGAACGACGGCTCCCTGTTCCTCAAGGGCGAGTTTTCTATCTTCCATTAACTGTTTGAGACCGGCCAGCGCGGCGTTGACTTTCCGGTCGACCTTATTTTTCTCGCCGGGGGCAAGAGTGAGCTCCCAAGCCGGGAGGTTGAATTTATCCGCTCCCTCAACTATTGTCCAGGCCTGTTCCGCCAGCGAGGCGATGAAAGGGTCTTCGTGATTGCGCAGAGCTTCAGTTCTGATTATTACCCCTAATGGTTTTAATTCCGCTGTCAGCGATAACGCTATTGCCAGAATCCCCCGGTTGGCGCTCTTCAGGAGTTCGGGCAGTTCACCTTCGAGCGCCTGCCGATCCTCGACGGTCAGGCTTTGTTTGATCTTGGCCAGCGTTTCGGTCCGGGCAGTTGCGTCATCCGGCCAGGCGTTTTCTTCCAGCCAGAGCTCAACTTTTTCTTTTCCTTTGGGAGGGGAGAGGAGCTCGCCGATAATCGCGGCGGTAACTTCTTTTCCTTCAGCGACCAGTTGGCTGATCTTGCGCAGTATTATCCCTTTCCGGCCGGCGATCTGCGCGATATCCATCTGGCGGCCCCGTTCCGATTTGTCGGCGGTTTCTTCAAAAACCAGTTCCCCATCTTTGACCGAGACCTTGATAATATACTCGCCGCCCGGCATATTGTTGACCAGCCAGGCGGAAAAAGCATTGTCGAGGTGTTCTTCGACCGCCTGTTTTAGCGGCCGCGCGCCGCCGGCCAGGTCGGTCCCTCTATCCATAATATATTGTTTGATCGCCCGGTATTCCGCGTCATTGCCGCCCAGAATGACCTCAAGTTTCTGGTCAGTTTCCACTTGGGCGATAAAATTCTTCAATTGAATATCGGCGATGGCCGAGAGGTCGGTTTCGGTCAGATAATCGAAGGGAACAATGTCGAGCCGCCGGAGAAAGGCGGAGGGATATTTGTCGCGGCCGTATTCATCTTTCTGGTTTTTAAATGAGTCAGCGGCGATCCGGCGGTTCGCTTCGATCAATCCGTCGGTGATCTTCTTAGTTTCCGCCGGCGGTTTACCGCTGGCCAGTTCCCTGATCTGCTCTGGCTTGAGCATTTGAACTTCCCCTTGGTTCGAGGTCATGATGACAACCACGTCTTCGAGGGAATATTTTTCGCCGGTCTCTTTGTTCTGGACGTAACCCTGATCAAGCATGACCAATAATGATTCGTAGACGTCGGGGTCGGCCTTGTCTGCTTCGTCAAGGAGGAGGACGCCATGGCGGTTCTCTTTTCTTTTAAACAGTTCCGGCAGCATCCCTTTTGTCTTGTCGAACCCGACAAAGCCGGGATCGGGGCCAAAAAGCAGGGTTTTTCCGGCTTTCCCCTCGCACTGGGTCATATCGATAGTCATGACCTTTTGCGGGTTGCCGAATAACAGCCAGGCCAGCGTGTGGGCCAGTTCGGTTTTACCGGTCCCCGTTGGCCCGGTAAACATAAAGGTGGCGATCGGCGATTGTTTTTTACGGCGGCCGGTCTTGTAACGTTTAATGGCCCCGGCGACTTTTTTAACCGCCTGGTCCTGCCCGATAAAACGGGTCCTGATCCGCGCTTCGATCTGGCCAAGCTGTTGAATGTCCAGCTCATCGAGCTTGCGCAGGTCGAGACCGGCCATTTTCGAGGCCTGGGCGCGAATATCGCCTTCGACGATCGTCAGACAGCCGGTGTCGGCCAGTTTGCGCACGACTTTTTCTACCAACAGTTCGCTTTCCAGGTAGGCGGCGACGATGCCGATGACCGATTTCCAAATCCCCTCGAGCTGGGGGCGTGTCGCGGGGTCGCCGGCAAATTCGATCAGATCGTTGATATCATCCGCCAATTTTTTCGGGGTTTCCGCCACAACTCTTCTTAAGTCGCCGAGCTGGGAACGTTTACTGCCGATCGCTTCTTTAATCAAAGCGATAGTCGCGTCCGGCGGAAACCGGCCGACAATGAGAGGGGAGAGATCGATCGCCGCCTGGCGTGAACCGGGCGGGACTTCGATCTTTTCCGTTCCTTTTAACCTGTCCAGAATGACCGGGATGATATTCCTGACCAGCCGCCGCAATTTGTCGCCGGTCAGCGATTCGATGTTGATCGGATCGCCGAACCGTCTTTTGGTGGCGTCGTTGTTGAAATAGCGGTAAAACTCGCTGGTGGTGGTGGCGCCCACGACCTGGAAACCGGGGCGGGCGAGGGGTTCTTTCAACAGTTCGAGGACGCCGGCCTGTTCCATCAGATGCAGTTCGTCCATCAGGAGATAAACGGTGTAGCCCTGTTTGAAGGCGTCTTGGACCGTTTCGACTATTTGTTTCAACTGCGGTTCGAGGACGGAGCGGTCGAGGTCTTTCATCCCCAGGCTGAAAAAGAAAGTTTTTTCTTCGTCCCTCCATTCCTGGGCCAACCCTTCGATGATCGCCGTTTTTCCCACGCCGGTGTTGCCGATCAAGATAGCGTTGCTGCCGCCTTTCAACCGTTGGGAGAGTTCCGCCATCTCATCGCTCCGTTCAAAGACCGGATCGAGATCGCCGTCGCGGGCTTCCCGGGTGATATTGCGCAGGCCCAGCGCTTCCAACTTCTCGATCGGGGTTTGCGGCGGCTCATCGCCGCCCGCGCCGTTGACGCCGTTAGCGCCGCTAACAGCGCTGTTTTGCACTCCGTTAGTCGGGGTCCTGGCCGCTAATTTCAAGCTGTCGCGGATCAGGGTCCCGGTTGGTGTCAGGCTTAGGAGATTGTGGGTCGGGACGGCTTCTTTTGCCGTTCGCTCCCTTGGTAGCAATCCCGGGTGATTAATTAGGGCGCTTCGGGCGGCGATGGTCAAATCTCTGATCAAGCGCACGCTTTGTCTGATGGGCAGTCTATTGAGTGTTTCCATCGGTTTTCTTTCCTGTTTGAGTCGAAACGGTCCTTCTTTCTATGGCGGAGCGGTTTGGTTCGGCCTGGGCACCGGCTTTTTTGGGCAATCGAAGCTTGCCCGGGCCGGGATCTAAAAAGTCCCGGCGAAAATCCTCGAAGAGTTGGGTGAGGGTGGTACCGTTGTTCGACCTGGACGCGATTAATAACTCTCTGACCAGGTTTTCTTGGCCGGACGCGTCGATCACGCCCTCTTTCATGACTTCGGCCACGACCTGCCGGATGGCGACTTCAAAATCAAGATCACGGTCCATGATCTTTTCGACGATCGTTTCCGCTAAAATGTGCATGGCATGATCCTCGCCCGTGCCTTCAATTTCTCCGGGGATCGATTGGCCGAGCGTCTCTTCGGCTTTGCCGTTGAAGTCGTATAAGATTTCTCTCGTCGTTTCCCGCAGGAGATCGGCGGCGCGTTGCTGGATAGCGTCAACCCCCGAGAGCTCACTTTTTAACCGGTCCATCCAGGCCATCAACCGCGCTTTTTTGTTGGCATCTTGGATCTTAGGCTCGATATCATTCCAAGCCTTAACCAACACTTTATCCACAAATTCATTTATTCGGCTCTGAAATTCGGCGCGATAAATATAATTGCCTTGCCTCTCAAGTGCGACTAGTTCCGAAAATATTTCTTCAACCGCTTTTTTTATTGAGGGTTCAGCCAGTTCCAATAATTCCGAGAAACCTTCTTCCCCGGTTAAATCTTTTAATATCTTCTGGCGGACTGCATTAGCAACGTCTATTCGCAGGTTTTTTTCCCAGCAGATACCGATGACGAAAGGGATTTTGGAAAGTTTAAGCAGAGCGAGAGTCGCGGCGGCGACCACGGGCAGCATGGAAACATTCGAGGCCAGGGTTTCGAGCACTCGCTCATGTTTAAGGGCGAAGAGCTTGGCTTCTGTCTTGGCCCGAAAGTAAACGTAGTTTATGTAATTGGTTCCCTTGATCATTGGCTCTCCACCCCTTATATTTAAAGGAATTTACGCTAAGTATATATCGTTAATTATCCGGATAATTTCAGTCGATATTTATTAGCCAAGCGAGACTATAGCCGTAAGGCTGTAGATGAAAAGTATCCGCTGGCTTAGATGGGAGGATAAGACAATGGCCTGGGGTTTGGGGCAAACAGCGGACAGGCGAAGCTTGAATTATGAATGGTTCCCGTCGCAGAACGGCTTATTGTCAGACTTCCCACAGCGGCAGAGAGTGACCCGGTTCCTGACCTCGTACTGGAAACCGTCGACTGCTTCGACCGGGAGGCCGCCCTTGACCCAGAGCGGCCCGCTGACCTTCTGCACGGTATCTTCCACGACACTGATCGATGGCTCAAAAGTTGGTTCAAGCGGTTTTCCGGAACGTTTTTCCCAGGCGATCAGCCGGCCGGAAGGGCAATCACAGGCTTCCTGGATGGCGAGCTCTTTTGACTTTGGGTCGTCTGAATGTTCGGTCAGGGTCCAGGTGTCGCCGGCGCGGTGGCAGAAACGGGCGATGGCGCAAAGCGGTTCAGCGTCGGTCAGGTCGAGGTCCGGGCCGTAAGTTGTCTCCGACTGTTCCAGGCAAGGCTTGCGGTTGGCCGTTTCCGTCCCGTCAAAATTTGCCTGAATATGGGCCCCGTCACAAAACGGCTCGTTCTTTGATCGCCCGCAACGGCAAAGGGAATAATTCTCTTGAGCGGGATACTTTTTGCCAAACTCCCATTTGGCTGGGGCCCCTTCGGCATCGCCAATGATCAACGCTTTATCAAGCGGGATATTGCCGGAGACTAGATAGGGGCCGTTCTTGGTTACTTTGATCTTTTTAGCCATTGCTTCCTCCTTTTAAGTTGTCGTCTGGACTTGTTTTAAGTAAAGGTCGAAAAAATCGACCGTCCGCTTCATAACCAGAGGCCAGGCCTTGATAAATTCGTGCGGTTCGCCCGGGTATTCTTCCAGTTTTAATTGCTTTTTATGCTCCGCGAAGAGCCGCGCCAGTTTCTCCGACCAGGCGAGCGGGACCGACTTGTCGGCGGTGCCGTGGTGGACGAGAACTGGCGTTTTGACCTCGTCAATATAAGTTTTGGCGGAAATCTCATCCCAGAATTGGGGGTTAGATTCTGGTGAGCCGTACTTAGCGATGATCTGCCGCGTCGCTTCCGGCGACCCGTATTTTGGTTCGCGGTGCTTTGCGATCCAGCGGTAATAATTATCGCGATAATCGCTGCTCATCGGCGCGAAGAGAACATAGGCTTTGACCAGGTCAGGTTTTGTTACCATCACGCTTAAGGCGATCCCGCCGCCTAGCGAGTGGCCAAGCAGGCCGATCCGTTCCTTATCAAGGGAACTTAGCCGGGAGTTCTTGATCGCGTAAACGGCATTGATCACATCTTCGACGTAGCCGAGATGCTGTTCCAGGCTGTCGCCGGTGGTCTTGTCCGAGCCGTTATGGTTCCGGTAATCAGGGTGGAGGACGGCATAACCGTGCCGGGCTAAATAATCCTGTTCCCGCTTCAAGCCGCGCCCGTTGGTGTAAACGGCGGGGTTAATATAGCCGTGATTGGTGATGATGACCGGAAAAGGGCCGCGGCCCTGCGGCACGTTCATGATCCCGGAGATGGTCAGCTGGCCGCTCTTATATGTAATATAGTAGCGGGTGTAAATCGCGTTCTTTGCCAATACTTTGACCAGCTTCAGCTCTCGCCCGTCGAATTGCTTTTCTTTCAGGGCGGGGAGAGAGACGGGGTTGGCTGACGCCAGGCTGACCGCGGCCAATAAGTTGAGCAGCAACATCGTGCCGATCACGTTTTTCCGAGAGAAGTTCATTTTCTTGTCCTCCTTAACCTAGTTTAAGCAATCGGACCAGCCAGGAGCGCTGGAGCTCGATCGCCTTATATTGGCAGAGCTCGTGACAGCAGAAACAACTGATGCAGTTCTTTTGATCGATCCAAACGACTAACTCACCCCCTCCGACTCCCCCTCTCTTATTAAGAGAGGGGGAGGGACCAGTTTGCTTGGGCAGGGGGTGAGTTTTCTTGATCGTCTTGGCCGGGCAGTTGTTGACGCAGACCAGGCATTTCGTGCATTTGCTCTGGTCGATGACCGGATAGATCTTGATCTGCTCGAGGAGCGGGGAGAGCAATTTGATCAGCCAGTCCGGCAGTTCGCCGATCAGACCGAGATTGCTGAATGATTTTCGCCAGTCGGCCTGTCTTAGGGCGGCGAGTTCAGGCCCGATGATCTCGATCTTTTTCAGGTCGATCTCGCCGAGCCCGCGCTGATGAGCGTCCAGTGTGGTCAGTATCCGTGACGGCTCGTAGCCGATCAAATAAGAGCCGATCGCGTCCATAGCTACTCCGTCGGTCGAGGCGATAAGCAGTCCCATTTTTCTCGGGTCGCCGCTGTTCGGGCCGGGCCCCTCCATGCCGACGATTGCGTCCATTATGTTCAGAGCCGGCTTGGTGATCTGATAAATGTCGACAATAGCCGCGGCAAAATCGCGGGCGCGGGGGCAGGCGGTATGGTAGCTCGTCTTGTGAAAACCCGGGACAGAGCCGAACATGTTCTTGATCGCGCCGGTATAGAGGGTCAAGCCGTGGGTCTTAAGCTTGGGTAAGTTGATTATTACGTCAGCGTCGAGGACCGCTTTGGCGATCCGGATGCTGGGCATTTTAAGACTATGGCTCGGACTGGGAAGTTCAACCACTCCCTCATGCTGGAAATAGACCAGTTGTCCGCCATTACTTTCGGCCGCTACCTTGAAGCCGGTCTTTTCCATCGTTAAGTGGACATTGGAGTGGGCGTTCCCCGGGCTGTCGCCGACCAGAGCGATCCCGCCCGCCTTTACCACCGCTTTGACCACCGCTCCAATCACTGCGGGGTGGGTAGTCACCGCGTGCTCGGGGGTTTCTCCCAGCAAGGCGTTCGGCTTGATCAAAACTTTCTGGCCGGGCCGCACAAACTTAGCCATCCCGCCGAGCGGCTCCAGCAATTGCTGCAGGGCCGCATCAACTTCCGGTTGGTTATACGTCGCGCAACGGGTGAGGGAAACTTTTGGCATGGGGTAATAATAACACAGGGAAACGGAAACGTGGAGCACGGAGAATTGAGCACAGAGCACGGAACACGGGGAAAATACCCTGTGTTCCAAAAAAGCTAGTCATTTGGGGGGACCAATCCCCCATTGCTGGTTGATCCGCGCGACAGAGCGTCAAATATAAAACATTGTACGCATTACTCGTTACGCTTTACGCGTTACGAGCCGCCCCGGCTGACGAAATCTCGCCACTTTTGAGTAAATCCACGAGTAGTTTGCTTGGCAATGGGATTGCTGTTGGGGTGGGAGTAGGGAGGTGACAACGACAAAATGTTCATTTTTGAGAATCTTGAGGCTTACAAAAGAGGTTTGGAGCTTACGACCGGAGTTTATAAATTAAGAAGGTATATTGTTGATAGGATAATTCGCGACCAACTGTTCCGAGCGGTGCTTTCAATCCCCCTTAATATCGCGGAGGGGCAGGGGCGGTTCCACGCTAGAGAAAAGAGGCAATTTTATAATATTGCAAAAGGGTCGCTTTACGAGTGTTTGCCGCTAATTAAACTTTGCTTGGAGATACAATACATTACCAAGCAGCAATATGAAGAATTGTATGAAAAGATGAATGGGGTTGGCAGGGTACTAAGTGGGTTGATCAAGTCGGTCAAAGAAGAGGGAATTTAGAGCGCGGAAATAGGAGCACGGAGCTTGGAAAATGGAACACGGAGCACAGGGTCCCTGTGTTCTATGTTCCGTGTTCTGTGCTCCATTCTCCAAAAAATCGAGTTCTTAGGGGTAATTAGTAGCCTAAACGTTTAGCAATCGCCTCAGCCTTGCACTCCACAAACTCCGGCTTCTCCCCGAACATGATCGCGTTGTCCGGGTCTTTGAGCCCGTGGCCGGTCAGGACGCAAACGACAGTTGAGCCGTCGGGTATTTTGCCGGATTTGGCCAGCTTGATCACGCCGGCGACCCCGGCCGCCGAGGCCGGCTCGCAGAATACCCCCTCCTGCCGGGCGATCAGCTGATAAGCGGCGACGATCTCGCTGTCGGTCACGATCGAGATCGAGCCGCCCGATTCGACCGCGGCCGCTTCAGCACTTTTCCAACTGGCGGGATTGCCGATCCGGATGGCGGTGGCGATCGTCTCCGGGTGTTCGACCGGATGGCCGAGGACGATCGGGGCCGCCCCTTCGGCCTGGAAACCGATCATCTTGGGGATGGACGAGATCTTCTTGGCGGTGAAGTATTCCTTATAGCCCTTCCAGTAAGCGGTGATATTGCCGGCGTTGCCGACCGGGATGGCGTGGAAGTCGGGGACGGCATCCAGCTGATCGCAAACCTCGAAGGCGCCGGTCTTTTGCCCCTCGATCCGGAACGGATTGATCGAATTGACGATCTCGACCGGGTAAGTCTCGCCGAGCTCGCGGACCAGTTTGAGCGCCTGGTCAAAATTGCCGTCAACCTCGAAAACTTTTGCCCCATGCATGATCGCCTGCGAAAGCTTGCCGAGGGCTATTTTCCCTTTAGGGATGATGACGATGCAGTCCATCCCGGCCCGGGCGGCGTAGGCGGCGGCGGAAGCGGAGGTGTTGCCGGTCGACGCGCAGATGACCGCCTTGCAGTTCGCCTCTTTTGCCTTGCTGATGGCGAGCGTCATGCCGCGGTCCTTGAACGAGCCGGTCGGGTTCATCCCTTCATATTTGAGATAGACCTGGAGCCGGGTCAGGGCCGAGATCTTTTCGGCATAGATCAGCGGGGTGTTCCCCTCGCCAAAAGTGACGATCGGGGTCGCCTCCGTGACCGGCAAATATTCGCGGTATTCTTCGATGATTCCCTTCCAGTGCATTAGAACTTGATCTCCTTGGGCAATTCTTTGGGCAGGGGGATCGTGCCGGAGGCCTTGATCGGGGTGGCGACCGTTGCTCCTAGCAGGCCGGCGTTGACCGTTCCGTCTATCCGGTAGCTGATCGTTTTCGCCCCGGAAGTGATCGTATTGAGGATCGCCGTAGCCGTGCCAAAGAGCTTGTCGTAGCTGACATAGACCGGAATGGCGACCAGCTTCTGGTCGGAGGCCGGCAGGCTAAAGCCGGTCCGGTTCTCGTTCAGGAATTCAATGTCATTGAGGTAGATCTTATAGGCGTAATTGGTCACGTCCATCGAGATCGGATTGGGGTTCTTGACCAGCAGATTGAAATTTACCTCGACTCCTTGGAGGGTCACTTGGCTCAAGGCGTAATTTTGCAAGGTGACCTCCGGTGGGGAGGGTTGGATACAACCGGCCAGAGTGAAGACCAGCAGGGAGAGAGCAGGAAGGAGCCACAATTTGTTGTTCATGGGGAAAACTATAGCAAAACGACAGGGCCAAATCAATGGAGTATATATTCGGTGCCCGCTTACATAACCTGAAATTTGCCTCAAAATAAGCCGATAATCAATAGTCAATGAGCAATATGACCTCGGTTGAAAGAACAAAATATCGGTTCGGTAATCCTAGTGTGCCAAACTGGCAGCCGCCCAAAAGGCGGCCGACCGAGGTTACTATGTGTGACCATCTCGCGACGCCTTCATTCGAAGAATTAAAGCTAAAACATTTCGTTGCTTCCGACGTTATGAAAATGGCCGGTATGGGGGATAAAGAAGAGAGAACCTTGGCCTGTTTCTGGATGCCGACCCGAACTTCAATAAACCGAATTGCCGCTGTTGCGGAAAAGGCCCATAACGGAGATGGCTTACCGTTAGTTTTGGACATCGGCACCGGGAACGGGTTTTTGCCGTTTTTGCTGGCCAGCACCGGCCGGGTCCGGGTGGCGGGAATTGATCCTAACCCGGTCCTCCTGACTGGGTCCCGGTTTTCGCAGCCCAATCTCGAGCTGGCCTGCGCCGACGCGGCTTGGGCGGTCAAGAAATACCAGGGATACGCGTCTTTAGTCATTCAGTCCTGGCCTCCCCTGGGAATTGATCTGTTTCGCTTTGCCAGGGATGTGGCGGCGGGGGCTATCATGACCATTTTTGATCCAAATTGTTACGGCAGTAGAGCGAATAAATACCATTCTTTGAAAGGCTATAACCAACGGGCGTTTTGGGAAGGTCCCAGTTCAGGAAATCTCAATTTGGCCATTTTGAGAAGAGGCTTCTCCTTTGACGGGAACAGGTTCACCGTATTTTTAAAGAATGGGGAGGGCCCGATCGGCCTTAATAATGATAACGCGGGGGAAGAAAAAGAGTACCCCTGGATAGTTGAGGCGCGGGAGCAGTTCGGAGCGGGTTTTACTAAAAATATTGGTAACGCGGAAAAGGTCCGCCAGCCTTGAAAAATAGAATCAATTTACGGCTTCTTTTTAATCTGCTATAATTGTCTTGAATGAAACGCACCCATCAGTGCGGCGAGATCCGCGCTAAACACGAAAATAGTACCGTCGAGGCCGTCGGCTGGGTCCATCGCCGGCGGGACCATGGCGGCCTGATCTTTATCGACCTGCGCGACCGCTCCGGCCTGGTCCAGGTCGTCTTTTCCAGCTCTGATGCCGCCCTGCACGCCAAAGCTTCACAGTTGCGCAGCGAGTATGTCATCGCGGTCAAGGGCCAGGTAGTTAAACGGTCACCCGAAACGGCCAATAAAGAGTTGCCGAGCGGCGAGATCGAGATCGCGGCGGCGGCTTTGGACATTCTGAACACGGCCAAAACCCCGCCTTTTGAGATCGCCGACGCGCGGACCGAACCGGACGAGACTGTCCGCCTGAAATACCGCTACATCGACCTGCGCAAAGAACGGATGCGGGAAAACCTCGTTTTCCGGCATAAGATCATTAAGGCGATGTCCGACCACCTGGACCGGGAAGGCTTTCTCGAGATTGAAACCCCGTTCCTCGGCAAATCGACGCCGGAAGGGGCGCGTGATTACTTGGTCCCCAGCCGGGTCTCGCCCGGCAAATTTTACGCCTTGCCCCAGTCCCCCCAACTTTTCAAGCAAATTCTAATGGTGGCCGGGATGGAAAAGTATTTCCAGGTCGCCCGCTGTTTCCGCGACGAGGACCTGCGGGCCGACCGCCAACCGGAGTTCACCCAGCTTGATATCGAAATGTCGTTCGTGGAAGAGAATGACATTATCGCCATGATCGAAGGGTTGCTGAAAAGTTCGCTGGACGCTTTAGAAAAAGACATTGATCTCTATCGGGGGAAGAATATCCCCAAGATCAACTTGCCGTTCGCCCGGCTAACCTGGGAAGAGGCGCTGGGGCGCTACGGCACTGATAAACCGGATACGCGCTTCGGCCTGGAACTGGTTGATGTTTCCGATCTCGTTAAGAACGTCGAGTTCAAGGTTTTTCGCGAAGCGCCGCTGGTCAAGGGGATCAACATCAAAGGCGGGGAGAAGCTGTCCCGCTCGGAACTTGATGCCCTGGAAGCGTCGGCCAAAGCTTTGGGGGCCAAGGGGATGGCCTGGGTCGCGCTGACCGCGGCCGGCCTAAAGTCGCCGATCGTCAAGTTCTTCAAGCCGGAAGAGATCAACGCGATCGTCGACCGGCTCAAAGGGGAGACGGGCGATGTCTTGATCTTTATGGCTGATAAACCGAAAGTGGTCCACCAAGTCCTCGGCGAATTGCGCCTGATCCTGGGGAAGAAACTGGACCTGATCGATGCCAATAGCTACCATTTCCTCTGGGTGACCGATTTTCCGCTTTTTGAATACAGCGCAACGGAAAACCGCTGGGTTTCCAACCATCACCCTTTCACCGCGCCGCACGGTAACTGGGACGACCTGGAAGCGCGTTTCCTGAAAGAGCCGGGGACGGTCAAGGCGCAGGCTTACGACCTGATCCTCAACGGGACCGAGATCGGCGGCGGCTCGATCAGGATCCATCGGCCGGATATCCAGGCCCAGGTCTTCAAACTTCTCCGGATCAGCGACGAGGAAACTCAACGCCGCTTTGGCTTTTTCCTGGAAGCGCTGGAATACGGGGCCCCGCCGCACGGCGGGATAGCTTTGGGGTTAGACCGGCTGGTCATGCTACTCGCGGGAGTTGATTCGATCCGCGACGTGATCGCCTTCCCGAAGACCCAATCGGCTTCGTGCCCCCTGACCGGCGCTCCCGACGAAGTTAATCCTTTACAATTAAAAGAGATTCATATAAAATTAGCTCAATAATTTAGGAACAGGGAGGAAAAAATATGGCCAGTAGATTGTTAAGTGGTTTGGTGGTTGGGGTATTGATCTCGGGGGCGGTTTTCGCGGCCGACACGGAAGTTATTTTAGGCGATACGGTGGGCGCGACCGCCTTGTCCATCAAAGACTCTTCATCAGTCGAGGTCCTGCGGATAAATTCAAGCGGAGAAGTTAAAGGGAACGGACCGGCTGTAGTGGCCGGAGGGACCAGTTACTATCCCCAGTTTAGATGGGACCCGGTCACAGCCAGCTTGAGAGCGACTTTATATCCAAACGCGGTGGATACCGCGACGCCCGGACTTGTTTCTTTTGCGCAGGGTTTGAGCGCAGCCGCCTCGGGAGCAAGCGCGGTCGCTCTGGGCAATGCCAGTATTTCCAGCGCCGATAATTCTGTTACGATCGGCCGGCAGAATACCGCCAGCGCAATTGATGCGATCGCCATCGGCAAAAGCAACACCTCCAGCGGCAATGCTTCTTATGCTTTGGGCCAAAGTTTGAGTGCGACCGCCGCCAATTCAATGGTACTTGGCTTTGGAGTCTCGTCTTCAAATAAACTGACCAATAACACGCCCAATTCCGTGATGATCGGTAATAACTCCGCTACGCCGATGTTATACGTCGGCCAAACCAAGGTTGGTGTCAATACCTGGGAGACAACCGGTTATAGTTTGGATGCCAAACTGCAGATCAGCAATAACGATGGCTCAACAACACTGCTTCAACTGGACAATATTGCCAACGATGTCGGAACGCGCTCGCGTTTTACGATCTTAGAAAGTGTTTCCGGCGCAAATTTGTCCAGCGCCGGTGTTTGGACCGATGCTTCCGATCGCGCGCGAAAAAAGAATATCAAAGACATTAAATACGGCCTGGCCGATCTGATGAAGTTGCGGCCCGTCAGCTATAACTGGAAACAGGACGGCAAAGAGGACATCGGCTTTATCGCGCAGGACGTCAGAAAAGTCATTCCGGAAGTGGTTCACGGGGATGAAGGGAAGCTGACCCTGTCCTACGGTCAGCTCACCGCCCTGCTGGCCAAGGCGGTGCAGGAACAGCAGAAACAAATTAATGAGTTGAAAGGGGAGATCGCAAAACTTAAGGCCAAGTAATCGAGTAATTTTAGTAAAATGATCAACAAAATATTTTTCGCGTTATTTGTAGTCGTCATTAGTTCGGGGATCGTCCTGGCCGCCGCCCTTAAGATCCCGGCCGGACACGTTCTTAAACTCGGCGGCTCCACGCTGGCTGTCCCCGGCGATTGGTCTAACTCGGGGACGTTCACGGCCGGCACCGGCACGATCAAATTGAACGTCCCGGCCGGCTCGGTCCAGACGATCTTCGGCGACAATACTTTTTATAATCTGGAAAGCGCGGCTGCCGGCGGCCAGATCAACTTTGAGGCGGGCAAGACCCAGACGGTCGGCAATAACCTGACGTTCAACGGCGCGGCCGGCAATTTGATCACTTTGAGAAGCACGACCGCCGGCACGCAATGGCAGATCGATCCCCGGGTCGGGCGCAACGTTACCTATGTCGACGCCAAGGACTTGAATAATATCAACGCGACCGTCCTTCAGATACTCAATTCAACCGACAGCGGCAACAATACCAACGTGCAATTTGACACCGCTACCACGACCACTACCACCACCTCGACCACGACCACGACCGTGCCGGTCGAGCAGCCGAGCGTTAGCGTTGTTCCCGGCCCCGAGGGCGCTACGCTCAACGCCAACTTCAATTCGCCGGTTGCCGGCATAGCGATCCTGGTTGTGCACCGGGCCGATGGGGTGGAAGTCGTTGAAAAACAAATTGACGTCACGGAAGGGATGAACGCCCTGAGCGAATTGCTCAAAGACCGGACGACGACCAACAATAAGCCGCTGGCCGGGGGCAATTACACCGTGACGATCGTTTATCCTGCGGTCGGCAAAAAAGTGACATTTAACGTTGCAATCCCAAAACTGTAAATTTATAGCGCTGGTTTTTTTCTTTTTTCTTTTATTCCCCGCTTCGGGCCGGGCCGTGCCTCTTTTGGAGAATGAGACCGGCGTGCGGCCCATTGCGCTGGGCAATGCTTACATGGGCTTAGCGGATGACGGTTCGGGCATTTTTACCAATCCCGCCGGTCTAGCCGCGCTCAATAAAATGAATTTGACCAGTTATTACTACACGGCTCCCGGCGACATTAGTTTTGCCGCGGTCGGCGGGGTTTGGCCTGGTGTGCTGGGCGGGACCGTCGGCATTGGTTATCGCAATCGCTCCCAGGCCAACGTTTTGGTCTCCACCGAAACGGTGACGGCCGCCGATCAGGATTTTATTTTCACTTATTTAAAGTGCCTGCGCCCGAATATTTCGGTCAGCGGTGATCTGCGCTATGTCGTGACCGGCTACTCAAAAGACGTTGCCGGCTATGAGTCCCTGTACGGCGGGGGGCTAGCGCTGGGCGCCGGCTTAAAATATCAGCCCCGGCCGGGGTTGGGCTTGGGCCTCGATGTTAAGAATTTTACCGGCCAGATCAGTTACAAGAACGGCGCGACCGATAATCTCCCCCTGCGGATCGCGGTCGGCGCCTCGCTCAAAGTTTTGGGGGAAAACGGGCTCAGGCAGTATCAAAAACATTCTCTTCTGATGAATTTTGACTTGAGCAAAAACTCGGATTTTCAGCAATACCTGCTTCACCTGGGGCTGGAGTGGGAGCCGGTCGAGATACTGGCCGTACGGTTCGGCATTAACCAGACGCCCAACGGCATCAGCCAGACCTATAACGACCTGACTTTTGGCGTCGGTCTTAAATATGCCGGCGTGACCTTTGATTACGCCCAGTACCGCCGCTCGGACCCGACCCAGGCCGTTACCCAATATTTTTCGCTCGGTTACGTCGGCGTGAAGGAGAAAAAGCCGGCGTCGCCGGAAGCGGCGGCCGTGGCGATTGTCACGCCGGAAGCCGCGTCTTTGTCCGAAAGGGCCGGCCTCGCCAAGGTGAAATTGGTCAAGTTCAAGGATGTGCCCAAAAACCACTGGGCCAGAGCAGAGATCGAACAGCTGGCGACGGCGGGGCTTTTGCGCGGCTATCCGAACAGGACTTTCCAGCCCAACAAAAAAGTGACGCGCCGCGAGTTCGAGACCATGGTTTCGTCGGCCAGGCAACTGCCGCCAACGCTCGTGCCCGAACCGGATAAACTGGTGTCGAGGCGAGAAGCTTTCAGGAGGCTCGACTTGACCGGCCAGCTCGACCGGCCGAACGACCCGCTGACCCGGGCCGAAGCCGCCATTTTCTTTTCGAAAACCTCATTCGGCGAAGCGGCGATCAAACGCCTGCCGCCGCTCGAACCATGATATAATTATTATATGACCGTTACAGTAATAGTCGGCACGCAATGGGGCGACGAAGGTAAGGGTAAGATCACCGATCTTCTGGCCAAGGATATGGACATGGTGGTCCGCTACCAAGGCGGCAACAATGCCGGCCACACCGTTGTTATTAAAGACAAGACCTTCAAACTGCATTTGATCCCCTCGGGCATCTTTTATCCCAGCGTCGTTTGTGTGATCGGCAACGGTGTGGTGCTCGACCTGGCCGGACTGTTGGGCGAGATCAAGTCGCTGCGTGAAGCGGGTTTCCCGGTCAACAACCTCAAGGTCTCTTCCCAGGCGCACGTGATCTTTCCTTATCACCGCGATCTCGACGCCGCGCAGGAGCAGCAGCACGAGGCCGGCCGCATCGGCACCACCAACCGCGGCATCGGTCCCTGTTATGTCGATAAGTTCAATCGCCGGGGCATCCGCGTGGGCGATTTTTTTCACCCTGATATCTTTACGCAAAAACTTGACTGGAACTTAAAAGAAAAGTCGTTCCTGCTGAACAATTTTTATAAGTTCAACGTCAATTACGATCTTGAGGCGATTAAAAAAGAATATCTGGGCTTTTTTGAACTGCTGAAAGCTTACGTGGTCGAGGAGTCGTCCAGCCTCGTAAATTCCGCGATCTCCGGCAACAAACGCATCTTGATGGAAGGGGCCCAGGGGACGATGCTTGATGTCGATCACGGCACTTATCCTTACGTCACCTCGTCCAATCCGATCGCCGGCGGCGCTTGCATCGGGGCCGGTTTCGGCCCGCAGGAGATCGATGAGGTGATCGGCGTGGTCAAGGCCTACGTCACGCGCGTTGGGGGCGGACCGTTCCCGACCGAGATTGTCGGCGGCATCGGCGACCAGCTGCGCGAGCGGGGCGGGGAATACGGGACGACCACCGGCCGGCCGCGGCGCTGCGGCTGGTTTGACGGAGTGGTTATGCGTCACGCTTCCAAGGTCAACGGCTTGACCCAGCTGGCCATTACCAAGCTCGATGTGCTAGATTCTTTTGAGACGATCAAGGTCTGCGTCGCCTACGAGCGCAAGGGTAAAGTCGTCAAAGATTTTCCGACCGATATCGTCCGGTTGGGGACCTGCCAGCCGGTCTATGAGGAACTGCCGGGCTGGAAAGAGGACCTGACGAAATTGACCGATTACCGGCAGTTGCCCGCCAACGCGAAAAAGTATCTTGATAAACTGGCCGAGCTGTCCGAAGCGAAGGTCTCTTTGATCTCAGTGGGTGCGGAGCGGGGCCAGATCATCAAGGTTTAGCCGGCTGGTCCGCGTTTTTGTTTACTGCTTCATCGTCTTTTATTTTTTCCACCAACTGAACGAAAGATTTAACTTGAAGCGCGAACTGATATTGTTCGGGCGCCGTGGTCATGGCCGTGTGTTCCCGTTCAACTTCGGCGAGATAACTTTTCCAGTAGCTCATTTCCTCGTCAATCGTCTTTAACGCTTCCGTGTTGTCTTTGGTCGCCAGGCCGGCGATCGTTAAAGTGGCAAAAAATCTGACCACCTGATTTTCTTTTTTTGCCGGCATTAATTCCGGCGGGCAGTGGGCTGGAATGGCGCCGAGGGCCGCCCGGCTCTGCTTCAACTTGGCCAATACATCGGGGATATAAGCCGGTTCCTGAAGATCTTTGAAACTTTCCAGCAGCAGCAGCGTTTCTTTGGCCGATGAGGCGGGGTCGGCCAGCTTATTGGTCAGGAAACCGGACAGGCGCATGGCCATGCGAGCGGCGGCCGCGTCTTTCCGGCCGGCCAGCGACTGGGACAGCGCCAGGGCGGCGTAAAATCGGGCGTCCTCCGTAGTGGTCTTATATTTTTCGTCAGCCAGTACTTTGTAAAAAACATTCTCAAATTCAGCGGGGTGATTTCTTAAACCGGCGAGCGCCTCGACCTCGGCGGCGCAGTAACCGGTCGTTTTGATCGTGCGCTCCAGATATTCAATAATGCTCCGCTCTTTTGTTTCGGCCAGAAAGTCAAGCGCGACCGATCTCAATTCCCGCTGGTTCAATAATCCTTTGAACGCCTCGACGACCGCCTGGTGGGTTTCTGGCGCAAGAAAACCGGCAGCGATCTGCTCTTTAAAAAAAGGCGAGATGAGCGAAAGGGTGTCAGGGTAAGGAAATCTCTTTAACTGTTCGAGGAGCAGCGGTATATCGGACTGGGCAACCACCCGCTTGAAGGCCGCGGCGATCGTTGGTTTATCGATAGGATGCTTGGGATGATAGAGCAAGGTCAGGAGGAGCGGGATGAGTTTTTGGCCGTCATGTTTTTCGGCCAGAGCGCCGATCAAAAGACCGATATTCTCTTTTATTTCCGGTTTCATTCCGGCGGCCGTGGTCGGCACGCTTATCTGGGTATAACTGCATTTAGACACGACCGCCCAGTTGGGCAAGCCCGGCCCGAACGGAGGATTATTCGGATTGATCGGCGCCATCATTCCCCCGAACGGCGAACAACCTCTCTCCGCAATGCCCAGCGCCATCTGTCGTTCGGTGACATTAGGATAGATGAGGCGGTCATCCGGCTCATCAAATATTTTTAGATCTTCCTGGAGATAATTATCGCGGTAGACGCCCGGTTCACCCAATTTAAGCAGGGCCACGGCGCTTATTCGCGAGGGAGTTTGCGAAAACTGCGCCTGGAGCGCGGGGATTGCCGAAGCGTTGCCGATCTCGGCCACGGCCAGGGCGAATAGCCAGCCGATGTTCGGATCGCTCAAACCTTTATTTAAAAGAGGGCCGGCTTCTTTTATTTTAAATTTAACAAACAGATCGATAAAACTGCCGATAACATGAGCGAGGACTTCTTTTTTGTTTTGGTTTTTCTCCTGGTTGTAACGGTCAAATTCATTTTTATAGGCCCGCAGGACCAGCTCGATCTTTTCGGGATATTTGAGTATGGGCCGGGCTTGACATAATCGCTTTAACTGCTGGACGGCTTCGAACCGGTCATCCGGATCGGCGGCCTGCAGCTTGGCCCAGAGCTCATTTTCATTGGGAATGTTTGCGGCGGTCCGGGGAGCGGGATTCGCTCTGCTAGTATTGATGTTAGAACTCGCTTCCGGTCCAGCCATTTGGTTCTCCTATGTTAATTATCGAACTCTTGACGTATATTTATCGTCAAAAAACAGCTTAAATTTCATTAAAAAGCGGGGGGATCTGGGATATATAGGTAGATCGTGTGCAGGACCGGAGCGCTGATTAAACCCTGCAGCTATTCTTCCGACAAAGTGTTGTAAAATTTCATCCGGATGGAAATCATCACAGGGTAATTCCTCTGGCGTCAGGTCCAGCAGCTGTAGCTCCTGGGCAGTAATATGCTTCGGATCGATCTTGCACCAGTAA